>NZ_JBMVJB010000005.1:0-84863 GCF_049893425.1 Streptococcus sp. VTCC 12886
TAAATGCATCGTGTTTAACCTCGTTTATCGAGTTTTATACTTGTATTTCTATTATCTCATTTTATAGGTTTTTTGAGAAGTTTTTAGAGGTGCCCACCAATAAGAACTTTCAAAAAAGGCTGAAAGATACTGATATGATTCAATCCATGTCAAGAGTAGGCCATTGTATTGATAACGGACCAATAGAAGGTTTTTGGGGAATTATAAAATCGGAAATGTATCAGATGTATGAGATTTCAGATGAGGCCTCCCTCCGATATGCCATCAAAGACTATATCCGATTTTACTGTCAAGAGCGTCCACAAAGTAGGTATGACTGTAAAACGCCTCTAGAAGTAAGAAACGTTGCCTTATCATCAGAACATCCTTTGTCATACCCAATCGCTAAGAATAACAAAATTGAAAAGTACAAGTCTAAGTGGTCTGCATAAAAAAACAGCCGTACATTTATTTTGTAAGACTGACCATCAAAAACAGACACTTTTTTAGATATTTAACCTGTCTACTTGACAGGGGGCATATCAGTTTGCCCTATGGGTGTTTTATGTCCTTTTAAAAGTTAATAGTTGATATACAAATGGCCAAGATGACTCAGTCTTAGCCATTTTTTTCTATTTAATTGCTTTTCTATAACCTTCACTATCTTCCTTGTATACCACAAATTTATTGCTACCAGTCATAAAGTTACCAGTATCATATTTCAAAGTACCATCTTCACTGAGGGTATAAGTTACAACATATTCTTTGTCATTAGATGAGGAAGTGAATGTTTGGTTTTTTGAATCCACATCAGTGATAGCATGAGTACCTTCTTTGTAGAATTTACCACTATTACCGTCAATTTCTAGACTTAACTTAGAATTTCCATCATAAACATTATAGTATTTACCATCTAAGTTATTCTGTTTAGAACAGGATTCAAGAAAGATAAGTAAAGTTCCTAAAATCATTAAACTAATTAAACTAATTACTTTTTTCATGTAGTATACCTCCTTTGCTAGTTATCATACTATAATTTTATAAAATTATTTCTGAATTGGATTGTTTAGTATAATGAACAATTCAGTAATTGTCTATTTCAACGGAAATTTATGGTTGAAATTTTTTCAAGTGACAAGATTAAGAAATTCTTATATACTTTTATTAGTTTATAAACTACTTAAGGTTGTAAGGAGGTTAAAAGATGGATAACATCTATCCTAAAATCAACCAAGTTGCAAGTGTACAAGTATATCGCTTCATGAAGGAAAATAAGATGTCATCATTAAATTATCATTTTGATGATTTCTTTGAAGCATGCTTAGATAAGTATGATATCAAACTAATGGAGCATCATTTTTCTAATCAGCAAATCGAAGGATTGACTTTGATAGATGAGCAGGGCATTTCGTTTTCTTATGAAAGAGATAATCCTAAGGTCAAACAAAACTTCACTAAGTGTCACGAGCTTGGGCACTTTTTATTAGATCACTCGGGAAGATTTTTTACAGAGCTGAAGGATAAAAATGATTCCCAACCTGAAAAAGAAGCAAATATTTTTTCAGCTATAATCTTGATGCCATCTATCGTATTGCTATCAAAAATCTTTTATCGACATGATTCCTTTAAAAAGGTTATTGAAGATGTTGCTGTATCAGCCGATGCGTTAAAATATAGATTAATTGATTTATTTAGATATCATATCAATGTGGATTATGATTCAATTGTCGATGCAGTAGCACGGTATCAAGAAGGTGATTTTAAAAATATTCTGTATCTGTTTAACATAATCAAAGATAATATTATTGCTGAATATAAGTCAGTGAAAGTTGATATCAAGCAGATGATATTGAAAAAAGTAGCATCTACAGGATTTGTTACGAGTAACGAGTATGAAGAATTACTTAACTGGGATTATTGCAAACAGCTTAAAAGTGAAGCAAATCATATTGATACTTGGATAGAGTACAACAGAGGAAATAGCTTAGGATTTGCTTGGAATACTCAAGAATTTAGTAGAGAAGAGGCTATATGGAAGGCTAAGTATATTTTATTGCTGAACTATTAGATATATAAAAGACTCCATTTATAAGATCATATCTTAATTAATGGAGTCAAAGCATTTTTAAGTTTAATATTACTTATAATTTTTAGTTGTAAACTCTAACCATTCAATTAGGTACTCGTTAATTTCTTCGAGTAATATATGGGAATCTTTTGTTAAATCAATCACCCCATATAATTCTAAGTGGTTTGCAAAGAGTTTTTCATATTGTATTTTCTTGGTAAGAAGAATAATTGATTTATAGTCAGAGGTGTTATAGTTCTTTATACTGTTTATTTTAGTATTAACAATATTTTGAGATAAAATTATGATAAAATATAAACTATTATTTGTATCTTTAAACACTTTAATAGCTTTTTTGTTAGGTAATATTTTATATTTTAGTGAATATTTTTTACATAATTTATTTAGTTTAATTATTAATTTAATGATTTTTAGACAGAAAAATATTTTTTACCTCTCGTTCTGTTATTTTATAATTATGATAAAACTTTTTAAAAAAAAAATAACTTTTTATCACAATCGGTCAGTATATTATCATAATGTAAATCATATTTATATCATTGGAGGGAATAGGGATGCTTAACATTTTTGTTTTGGAAGACGAATTACTACAACAGTCTCGTATAGAGACTATAATTTATAAGATAATAAAAAATGAAAATTTAAAGATTAATAAGTTTGAAATTTTTGGAAGGCCTTCTCAATTATTGTCAGAGATAACTGAGAGAGGATCCCACCAGTTATTTTTTTTAGATATCGAGATAAAAGATGAAGAAAAAAAGGGATTAGAGGTTGCGCATCAGATTAGAAAACTGGATCCCAACGCAACTATTGTATTTGTGACTACTCATTCTGAGTTTATGCCATTAACATTTAGATATAAAGTTAGTGCTTTGGATTTTATAGATAAAGCACTTGGTGATGTTTATTTTTATGAGAGAGTAAAGTCAGCTATTGAATATACATTAGAAAAAAATGGTAGTGCTATTTCCCGTGATTCTTTTAAATTTGAAACATCACTATCTCGCGTTCAAATTCCGTTTGATAAAATCCTTTATTTTGAGACATCACCTACTGTACATAAAGTCATTATGCACACTGTAGATGAAAGATTAGAATTTTATGCTGGAATTTCTGAGATTGAAAAATCAGATAGTAGATTATACAGATGTCATAAATCATTTGTTGTAAACCCTGAAAATATTAATAAAATTGATAAAGAAAATAAGCTTATTTTCTTTGAGAATGGAGAAACTTGTTTAGTTTCTAAGACAAAATTAAAGAAACTCAAGGAAAGGTTAGATTTTTAAAAGGTCTTAATTTTGTATATCTATAATTTTCTATTTAAAGAAATAACGTTTACTGTTCATATTATTGTTGTTTTAATGTTATATCAACAAATTACAGGATATAAAGTACGTCTTTATCTTTACTTTCTATTACCAATCATTTTTAGAGCATTATTTTATATTGTTCCACCAATAGGATATTTTTCTTCATTATTATTTTGGTTATTTCACTCATTATATAAAAATAAATTTGGAAATAGAATATTAGCCGTGTTTTATGGTTTATATCCGGTGGTTGTTGAAAGTTTATTTAATAGGGTTATTACTTTTGATTTACTACCTATGCTTGGTATATCAATAAATATTATTAATAAATTTCCAATACTATCTTTATTAATTGAACTATTAATATTCCCAACATTTTATTTTTTGACTAAAACTATTCAAATTGATTTTAAGAATTTACAAATTGGATTTTCTAAAAATCAATTAAAATATTATTTATTAATGTTTGATATTTCAATGTCAATTTATTTCGTATTACTACAAGTTTTTTCTATCTTTGCAGATGTGATACCAGATGCACTTAAATTAAGAGAAAATCTAGTAGGCATATATGTAATTTACTTTTTAATTATGTTAATCTTTTTGCATTCCAAGTTCGCTGATGAGATAGATAGAGAATTGAAAGAACAAAAAGATAATCAACTTCAAGATTTAGAAAAATATAGTAAGCATATAGAATCTTTATATGAGGAGATAAGACTTTTTAGGCATGATTACATAAATATACTTACAAGCATAAAATCTGGTATTGAATTAAAAGATATTTCTTCAATTCAGAATGTCTATGAAACAGTTTTATCAAAAACTGGAAAAGATTTTTCAGATAGAAAATATGATATTGCAAATCTTTCCAAGATAGAAAATACAGCTCTGAAAAGTGTTTTATCAGCAAAATTACTTGAAGCTTATAATAAAGGAGTTGAAATTGCTATTGAAGTAGATAATGAGCAGGAATTGTATACAGTTGAATTGCTAGACTTCATTACAATTATTTCAATTCTTTTAGATAATGCAATAGAGGCAACGTTATTATCAAGAGATCCTCAAATTAACATTGCTATCTTTACTCATAATGATAACTTTTATTTTATTGTTGAAAATAAAACAAGTGAAGAAAGTGTGGATACGAATAATATTTTTAAAAACGGTATTTCAACAAAAGGTGAGAATCGAGGTATAGGGCTATATAAAGTTACACAAATTTTAGATAAGTATCCTAGTGTATCTATTAGAACTAAAAGTTCTTCATATATGTTTACACAGACAATAGAAATACAAAAAAGCCTGCAAAAATAGTTTCTGTAGGCTTCAGATTGAAGACAAAGTCCTTAGAAATTGAGTTTCTAAGGGCTTTTCTTTCTTTTAAGGAGTATACTAAAAGAAAACAGTTTGTGAGGTAAGGCCATGTTTCACAAAGAAAAGCCAGATTATAACCGCCATCAGTACGGGTTCTATACGCTTGACCAGCTTGTTCCTGAGGATCACTTTTTGCGTAAGATTGAGGCTGTGATTAATTTTAACTTCATCTATGATTTAGTTGAGGATACTTACTCTTGTGATAATGGGCGTCCGAGTTTAGACCCTGTGATGCTCATCAAAATCCCTCTTATCCAATGTTTCTATGGCATTCGCTCCATGCGTCAGACCATTAAGGAAATTGAAGTCAATAATGCTTACCGTTGGTTTCTGGGGTTGACTTTGGACGACCAGGTTATAAAACGCCTTCTATCGCTAAATTCTTGCTGGATAAAAACATTACCCCTGTTTTTCCTTATACCAGACCGAAAGGAAAGAAAGGGAAGTTACAGCCTAAGGATTTTGTTTACGATGAGTATTATGATTGTTACCTTTGCCCCGAAAATCAGACGTTAGAGTATTGTACAACGACTCGTGAGGGCTATCGGGAGTATAAGAGTAAGGCCAAGATTTGTGCCACTTGTCCTTTATTAGGGAGTTGCACAGAGAGTCAGAAGCATCAAAAAGTCGTCACGAGACATCTTTGGAAAGAGGTTATGAGATTTGTGAGGACATTCGCTATCAAAGAGGGATGAGGGAACGCTACCAACATCGAAAAGAAACCATTGAACGCCTCTTTGGAACAGCTAAAGACTATCACAATCTCAGATATACGAGAGAGATTGGCAAGTCCAAAATGGAAGACAAGGTTGGGCTGATTTTAGCGTGTTTAAATCTCAAAAAACTGGTAAAAATGATGGCAGGAAGCCTTTTTATTTTGGACAGCTTCAGCTTTCTTACCCATTTTTCATCTCAAAGATAAGAGACACCAAAAAAGACGAACTTCCAAAAAGAAGTTTGTCTACGGTCTGAAGCCTACAGAAATAGTTTCTGTAGGCTTTTTTTAGTGACTTCCAAAGATTTTCCACCAATTCATGAGATACACCTCTTTTTATTTGATAGAAATATAATAACAATCTTTATCTAATATTGGATAATTTGTCAAAATCAGTAAATTTTCTATCATAATCCGACTTAATAACAATATTTCTACGGAATAATGATAGTACTTGAACAAGTTGTGATAAAAATAAATATTACAGGGTAGATATTTTATAATTTATTTGTCAGTTGGAGCTGATAAGTAGATTCAAGGAGATGATTAAAATGTATAGTTAGAGATTTATTACAGGAAAAATAAGAATAATATATAGTGATTGAAAGGAAATAATATGAAACATTTAGATAAAGAGCAAGCAGCAGCATTAGAAGAAATTTCACAACTAGATCTATCAATTTTGGATTTGGACGAATCGGATTTGGTGTCATCAGCAGCTGCAAGTAGCGGCAGTAGTTCATGTAAAGTAACAAGTACATGTGGCTCATCTTCATGTTGTGCATAACATAATCAAAGTAGAGGGAGGAGTTATCTTACCCTTTATTTTGATTGTTGAATGAGTCGAAAGGAAAACGATGAAGAAATATAAAGTAATTTTTAATTCTAGTAAGGATATTAATAGTTTTCAAAAAACTTATTTTAATAATGCTATTAATAGTGATGTCTATTTGCTGGAAAAAAATGCATCAAAAAATTTTTTATCATTTATAAGTGAAAATCCAGTAAATTTAACTAATATGTTTTCAGATGTTGATATTATTGATATTTCTTCTGAAAATTACGACTATAATAATGATTTTCCTTGGTGCAAAAATGAGAAATTATTATTAAATTTTTATTCAAAAATTTTCGGGATAATTGCACAATTTATTCAAGAGTCAAAATACTGGGATCTTCCGACTGATGAACAAGATCATCTTATTTGTCAAATTTTGACTACTGTTGCCTCTGTACATAAAGATGGAATAACACATGGATATCTTTCTTTTTATTCTAATTATCTCTATTATATGTCTCAACTAAAATCTATCACAAATAATGAAACATTTTTGAAAATACAGAATAAAATCACTTACATAGATAATATAGACAAAGCTTTTGTAGATGGTGAAGTTATAGTTATCAAAAATCTCTATGATATTTTGAAAGAAGAAATTAAGAGATTATCTGATAATAAAAAAGAGTTAAATTTTAGAGTTTTACCAAACCCTTATACATTTTTTAATAATAGTTCAGTAAAACTTGAATATTCACAATTTCATAAAACTGTTTTTAGTAACAAACTGTTGCTTCATAGATATACAAAGGATTCTTTTTATTATTATAGGATAGTAATGGGGATTTTCTTTAAAATTCTACCGTTACTAGGTATTAGTATGAATAGACGAAACCGCATAATATTTTTATCAGTAGAGCAAATTGAGAAATATTTTGGAATAAGTTGGGAAACACAAATTAATGAAAGTATTAGATGGGAAAACGAACAATATGTTAATGAAGAAAAAAGATAATAAATTAATGATATTAGATAGAGCTAAACTTATTACTGTAAATAAAATAAACAATATTGAAAGCTTACCAAATAATAAAATAGTAGAAATTAGGAATAGTAATAAGAAATATATTAATGTCAGAAAATTTAGTTGGACAAACAAATTTCATAAGTCTTATTCATTTTTCGAAAAAAAATCATTAATCGAAAAATTGGAACTTAATTTTGGCTCATTATTGAGTCTTAACAATGTTACAAATATAATAACTGATCAATATCCTTTGTTTAATATTAATTATAAAAATATTGTATTAATGGATAAAAACTTACAGAACATATACATCAAGTATTTTTTAAGATATATATTGCCATATGAAGTATCAGATATCATTGTAGATGAAGAAGATTATCATAACTACAAACAGTTTTTAAATAAAGATAATACTGACAATTGTATTGCTTTTAAATACAAAAATCGTATAAAAATATTTGATGAACTGGAGAAAAAAGAAGAGTATATTAAACAATTTAAACAAATCAAAGGTCATCACGACTTAGAAATTGAAGGTATCACTTCAAAAGAAATCAAGCTTGAGGAAGTTGTATTGTTTAATCAATATAGTTGCTTAATAATTAGATAATAAAGGAAATGAATAATGAGATATAAAAATTATAATAAAATATTAAATTGGCAAGAAATTTCAGAATTGGTAAAGAAAGAAAATATAGCTCTTTCTGTTCCTAACGGTTTAATCGTGATTAAACAAAATGAAGATTTATTTTCCGATATTCATTTTTTTATTCAAGTGTTGAAAAAATTGAAGGTAAATCATTGGTTTAAATTTTATTATGATGGTGAATATGACTATTTAAACACTTCAATTAATGTTAATACGTATATTAATGAGTCCCAACTTGACAATGATGTTAGCCTATTTTCTTATGAGGGTGAAAAAATAGATGGATTTAATTTTATTAAGAAAGAATTTTTGAGTCCCAAAGATACAAATGACTTACTAGATAAAATTAGTAAGGAAGTTAATACTATTAGTAGTTCTAGTGATAGTTTTAGGGTAAACAAATTGTCAGATATCGGAAAAATGGCGCAAAACTTTTTATCATACCATACTTTTGGAAGATATCACTTAGACCCAGCAGCAGCACCTTTTACAGGTGTAGCGTATGAATATAAAACACCAAGTTATAATCAATTTAATTATGGTTATGGAAGGTCATTTAATTTCTTAACAGCAAAGCATATTGCTAGTTTGGAAGCAGTAGAAAGATTTGCATCGGAGTTTTATAGTTACAGTTTTGATAAAAACACAAAATTTTTGAGCTACAATGAAATATCTAATAAATTTGCCACTTTACCATTAGATGAAATTGCATTAGAAGAGGGATCGCAATTAACTAATGATTCAAAATTATATTGGACATTAGCACAGGATATTCGAAATGGTAGTGAAATTTATGTTCCTGAGGATTTGGTATATTACGGCAACAATCCAAGTCGTGAAGGATATATTAGACAAATGAATGACAGTTCTAATGGGGTTGCACTAGGTTCAACTTATACGGAAGCTATGATTTGTGCATTATTAGAGTTAATTGAAAGACACAGTTTTTTAATGACTTGGTATGGAAATGTACCAGGGAGAAGAATAGAGAATTATAAAAATTATCTCTCTGATAAAGAAAAGAGTGTAATTAAAAGAGTAGAGGTGAAGGGGGCGAGAATTAATTTATTTGAAATATCTGTGTTTGAAGATGTATATGTTGTCTGGGGATTGATTACCAATAACAAGGAGGGTGCTTCTATTTCAACTTATACTTCAGCGGGTGCAGGATTTAGTGTTGATGAAGCAGTTAGAGCAGCGTTAATGGAGGTATCTGTAGGTTATTTAGTTCAAGAGAACTATCATGAAGAAGTACCAGAGATTCCAGAAAATATTACTACGATAGATGATCATATTGATTATTATGCGAATCCGTCAAATACATTTGAATTTGATTTTGTTAAGAAGTTTGAAAAATTTACTGATAGAGGAAACAGTTTATTGTCAAAATGTCATAGTCAAGAAGAAATTTTGAATCATCTATTAAGTGTTACATTAAAAGATTATAAGAGAATTATTTTTGCTAATTTAACTTCCAAGAAAATGGCAGATAATAAATTATTTGTAGTTAAAGCTATCATCCCAGAATTTTTACCAATGACTTTTGGATCGGGAAATCTTAGAATTAGTCTCCCTAACATTAACAAATCACGTAAACTATTAAATTTAGGTAGTATATACCAGGTTAATCGACGACCACATCCATTTCCTTAGGAGAGAAGTAATGAATAAAAAATGGAAATCCTATCATATGTTTTTATGGGACTATTCAGTATTTGATACAGTTATTATGTATATTTATAGTCATTTAAATGATGAAGAAAAAGAAAAATTATTTTTCATTCGATATTGGGAAGGAGGTCCACATCTGAGGGTTCGTGTTCAAGAAAGTGTATCACAGAGGATAGAAATTATTCTTAATAGAGCGATGAGGCATACTATTAAACAATTTCCATATATAAGAAATATTAAGTTAGATAAGGAAAAGTACTATTTAGAGTCATTCACTGACGGAGAAAAAATTGATGTCAAACAAATGCCTTGGTATGCGAATATGTCAATAGAACAAATACCATATAATCCTGAACTAGATAGATATGGTGGAGCAAACTTGATTGAATACAGTGAGAAGTTGTTTTGTATTTCATCAAAATTAACAAATAAATTATTGAATTTAAAGCCGTCATCTCTTAAAAAGATTATTGTATTTTATTATTGTATAACAGAAATTACAAATTCTAATCTATCAAGTGAGGAATTTATTGGAAAATTTTATTCATTAGGAGAACAATTTTGGCGTAATCTTGGAGTGAAACAGAGTCTTGATGAACGAGAAATGTTTAAGATTCATACCTTAGCAAGTAATTTACATCTACGACCATTATTGGAAGAATACATTACGAAATTAGATAAACTTTACACCATTATTTTTCATGTTAATCAAGACTATGCGGACAGTGTATTATTTTCTCATCTTCATATGTTTGCAAATCGTCTAGGTGTCAATATTTCAACGGAATTAGCATGTTATAGTTTCTTAAAAGGAAAAAGTAAATTATGATTTTGAATAAAAGATATTATATAAATAAAAAACATGATTATAAATATATAGTGAAACAAAACCTTAAAGATGCACAAAATTTTAGTGGGTGGTTAATGAATTTTGCTCCTACCGGTAATTTAAATTTGGAGTTTGAAAAGTCATTACCACAGGAAGATTTGATAAATCCAACAAAAAGTTTTTGGGATGTTGATGATTCAAGAATTAAAATTAAAGATAGTTTAACATTCTCTCTTAAAGCTAGGAGATCAACACCCGTAGAGCATCTTAATAGTGAGTGGGCAGAAGAGGAACTTCTATTTCTCCTCAATAAAGCAATTAGTGATGGACGTAGAAGTAAAGTATATAAAGATGAATATATCCCACTAAGAAGTTACCCTTCAGGAGGGGCTCAATATCCAATAAAGTTATTTATTATTGTTAATAAGGATATGGGGTATTTTAAAAAGAATCATGCTTATAAAATACATGCAGATTTAGGAGTGATTAGCGAAATTGATAAAGTAAATTTTAAATTTGAGGAGATTTTTGCTATATCTCATTTTAATAAGGAAATTAGTGAAGAAACTAAGAAGCTTTCTTTTGCTGTAGTTTTAGATATGAATTTAAAGCATAGTTTCAAGAAATATAAATATTACTCTAGGCAATTAGCGATGATTGAAGCTGGTCATATAGGTCAAAATCTTCAATTGGTTTCTACCGCGATGGGAAAAAAATCCCTGCCTAATGGGGGAGTACTATCAGATATGACTAAGGAAGCAATTGGTTTATCAGACAGTAGAGATGATGTTGTTATTTATGGAGTGGCATTTTAAATGATTAAAGAAAGAATTAACCCTTTTTTTGAAGTATTAATCTCTAGTGATAATATTTTAGTTATCAAAAATCAATTATTAGATAAAATTTTGTTTAAGTGTGTCATTGCTGATGACTTTAATGAAGAAAGTAAGGAAATTTTATTTAATAAACTAGAAATTTTATTTCATCAGAAATTAATTGTATCAGATAGTGAATATAAGTTTTTAAATCGATTAAAGAAAAATATTCTTGAAATTTCACAATCTAACAGAGATGAGGTAGATTTTAATATTCATCTATTTCAGTGGTTAAAAGATACTCAGTTAGATAGAGTATCAATTTCGGGAAAAAATATACACAAACAAAGTGTAATAAAAAATGAACAAGGTAATAAAGAGGCAATAGTTGTTCTAGATTCTATTAATGGGGATGATTTAATAGAAATTGTAAACTATCTGCGTACATATGACTATTTATATTTCGTACAGTCAGGTGAAATTAATTCTGCAGGACCGTTTATTAAGAATTCTCACCTTCTGACGCATAACTTAAAGGAGATTTTATTTAATACTGATATTGAAACTGTCTTTAAAGAGAGTGAATTATTAAATATTGATAATTTCAGAGAAGAGTTGATTACGGGAATGCTTATTGAAAGAATGAGTAATTATTTATTACCTGTATCTCCTTTACATAATAGAAAATTAATTTTAAATAAAAATGGTAACGTATCCTTAAGTGAGGAATTACCATTAGTTTAGTATATGGAGTAGGAGTTGTTGTGAATTTGCACGATTATAGTCAAAAAATATATGAATTGCTTCATCAGACACCAGAATTATCTTCTCAAGAAGTGAAAACAAGAGAAATAATTTCACGAATTATTAAAGATATTGGAGGATACGAGGTCGAATATGAAGGAAAAGAAGGATTAATTTATAGTAATGTATTGCAAGAAAAGAATCGACATATAACTTACGATCTAGGTTTTAGAGCTGAACTAGATGCACTATGTTTGCCAAATGGGAATATTTTTCATGCTTGTGGACACGATTTACATATGAGTTCTTTATTACAGTTTATGGCTTATTTGAGTAAACAAGAAACTTCAAAGAAAATATTATTTATATTTCAAAGTTCAGAAGAAATTGGAAACGGAGGCTTAACACTAGTTAATATTTTAAGAAAAAAGAATATTTCAATTGAAAAGATGTTTAGCTTACATAATGCTCCAGAAATTCCTGTTGATAGTATAGCAATTAAATCTGGAGAAACTTTAACTAATAATATCACTAACAAGTTAAAAATTAATTTTTATGAGAAAGATAGAAATTCAGATAATATTAAAGAGTTTCTATCAGTTTGGGACATCGTATATGCAAAGTTAGTAGCTTTTAATAATGATAATAAAAATATTAATATGTCTATTGGTGAATTTACAGTCAATAGTCAGGTTGGAACTCAAGCAACTAATTTGATTTTTAGTTTATCCTTAAGATCTAATTTAAGTAATATTTCTGCATTAGAAAAGTTATTTAAACAATTTTTAAATGAGTTAAATAAAGTTAATGTCGTAAAATCTATTGATGTTCAAAATTTAAATTACCATTGGAGAATACAAAACAGTTATAGTTTGTACAAAAAATTGAAAAAGAATTCTATATTTTTAACTCTAGAGATTCCAGAAAGCTTTACTTCAGATGATTTTTGCTATTATGATCAAGTTTCAAATGAAGTTTGTTATTTATTTTTAGGTAGTTATTTACAATTTAAAACATCTAGAACTCATACAAGTGATTATAAGCCCAATTTAAAATTTATCAATTATTCACTCAAGTTATACAAATACATATTGGAGGAATGCTGATGGAAATTTTTTATAGGCAAAATGATAAATCAACAAATGTGTTATTAGAGTATCTTTTTAACGATAAAATTAATAGCTTGATGGAAGAATACAAAATGAATCAGATTACTCTTAATTTATTAAAAGAAAAGCTGATTACCTTTATTGACGAATATATTTCAAAAGAAGAGATTCCTTATACTGTTATAAAAGAATATTTAAAAATAAAGAGACAGTTGAAAAAAGGTAAGGAAATTAAAAAAAATCTTCCGATAAAAAGTGACGATTGTGATGAGTATAACCATAGATGGACAAGAAATAAATTATTATCTGAGGAAATAGAGGCTAGATTAGAAGAAGTATTTAATTCCCAAGTTAAAATTTTACCTAGCTTAGTCGAAAATAAGGATCTTTTACTTTTCAGAAATGAGTATTTGATTAAGAAAATAAATGATATTAAAGATAATTCGCAGAAGAGACTGAAGAAAAAAGAGTGGGTATCATTGTATCGCTATTTGTCACAACTTACTTTAAAAACCGGGGGAGTCGGTACCGTTAGTAAAGTTGGGTGTTTTTCATATAACTGTGATCAAAGTATTCAATTTAGGGATCCAAAAAATAAAGTAGTTATAAGAATTCATAATTATCTTGAAAATAGAATTTATTATGAGATTCTAAAGAAAAATATAGAAAAATTCAAGTTGCAATTTTCGGTTAATCAAAACTATGTTGTATCAGAAGATCAGAACTATTATATTTTTAAAGTACTTCTTGATAATAATTTATCAAATATATTTAGGGGACAAGAACGTGAGTTAAAAATAAAGAAAATTCCGTCTATTGATAACCTACTAAATAATAAAATAGTTAGCTATCAGGAACTTAGTAGGTTATTTAATAAATTGGAAATTATTAAACTTCTGGATAGCGGAATATTGCTCTATGAAGATATTTCCATTGGGGATAATTTAAAATGGATTGATATTATAGACTTTACTAATGATAGTCTATTAAATAAATTATTACTAGTAAGGAATAATTTGGAGGAGTTAAATAAGAATTTCAATATTGATTCTTTTTTACAATGTTCAGAACAAATTAGATTATTATGTGATTTTCTAGAAGTTGATACTTTGAATTTTCCTGTACTTACAATAGATACATATACTGCAAATTTAAAAATATCTAAAAACCAGACAAAACTTCTCCATAAATTTCTTGAAAACAAAGAACAATTAAGTAAATTCTATTCAATCTTCGATGCCTCTAAAAAAGTAGAGGAAATGGCTTGGAAATTTATGGCGATTTATTATCCGTATGGTAAGGAATTTTCTGATTTTCAAGATATGGATCAATTTTTATCACAAATGTCAGATTATATTTTTAAAAATATTAATCTAGGTGAGCTTCGCTCTGGATTCTTTGACTTAGATGAATACCCGCTTATTAATAACGTAATTAATAGTATTTGCAAAAGTAAAGAAAATGAATATGTTATTAGTGATAGTATGATTCAGATGATATTTGAAAAGGCCAAAGGAATCAATTATAATTTGGAGCATTCATATACATTTTTTACGCAACTGAGTAAGAAACAATTAGTTGTAAACCATGTATATAAAGGATATGGTATCTTTACCAATCGTTATAAAGATAATTTTGAAGATGGAATATTTGAAGATAGATTCGGTTTTGATAAAATCTGTGATATCCCATATGACTTTGGATTTAATGCCAATAGTCGTCCTAATACGGAATCTTTTGATATTTATAATTTGAAAAATAAAATTAACAGTAACTTCATGAATTACAAGGATATTAAGATTGACAGGCATGAAGTTCAAAAACGTTTGAAATTTATGAAAAAAGATGGAAGTGAATTTTATTTTTCATTTCTTGGTAGTATGACACCGATGGTTCTTCCAAGGACGTTAGCGATGTTCAATAGTTTATCATTAACTGGAGGGATGTACTTTGATATTGCAGATTTAGTATTGAGGAAAAAATATGATGAAAGTCCTTCTTTAAAAGTATATACTGCACCAATGATATATTTTAAAGAAAAGAAAATTGTACTTGCAAGAGATAAAACTTTAATTAGTACTGACTATTTAAATAATCTGATAAATAAATTCCAAAATAAAACGGAATTAGTTTTACAATTAGAGACTTTATTAAGTGGGAAAGAATTTTTTGTTAGAGAATTTTCTGTAGATTGTAATTTTAAAAATAAGTTTGAAAAGCCTATTTATGTGGATTTATATAGTCTGATAGGGATTGAAATATTGAAAAATTATATCAAAGATCTTGATTGGATTGTTTTTGAAAAACCAAATCCTAACTTCAACGAAGAATATTTAACTGAATATATTATTGAAAGTAATAATACCGTTTCTGATATAGTAAGGTCCGATTCTGATAATTGAAAAAATATGACGCTAAATGATGCTATCTTATAGTTATCAAAACAAAGGAGATAGTCATGTTTTCATTACATAATATTAAGAAAAAATTTGGACCAAAGAATGTTCTTAAAGATATCTCGTTTACTATTACAGAAGGCGATAAGATAGCTTTGCTTGGGAGTAACGGAGCAGGGAAATCAACTTTATTTAAAATCATTGCTGGACAAGTAAAAAGTGATAGTGGTCTGATAAAAACTCAATTGGATTTCAGGAATGATATTGGAATGATGCCGCAGGATAATCTTTTAATTAAAGATTTGACGGTAAAAGAATTAGTTTTGCTTAAATCTTATATGAATAAGCTTGAAAATTTTGATGTTGATTCAATGCTTTCTAAGGTAAATCTATTGGACAACAAAAAAGATATGGTAGGTGATTTATCGGGTGGCCAACAGAGAAGATTGTCACTATTATTATCATTACTAAATAACCCTAGATTACTTTTTCTAGATGAACCGACAACTGGTATGGACTTGGCTTCAATAGATAATTTTTGGGAATTATTAAAAGATAGTAGTAGTACATCTTTAATTGTAACACATGATTTCAATCAGATTGATCAGTTTTTTACAAGGGTGCTAATTTTAAAGAATGGATATATTTTAGCCGATGAATCTGTTGCTAAAATTCATAAGACTGGAAAAACAATTGAACAATATTATAGAGATTTAAATAACTTGGAGGAACAACATGATTAGTCTTATTCAATTTAAACAAGTATTGAGAAATAAACGTTTTATTCTTTTTACTTTATTTATTCCAGTTACATGGTATATGATTTTGAATAATTTACAAGATGATGTGATGCCAAATATTTTTTTGAGTATTGCGATTTTCATTGGTGTAATTGGGAATAGTTTAGCGACATTTAGTAAAAGAATCTCTTCAGAAATAGAATTTTATAAATTAGAATCAAGTTTTTCAAACTATAATATAGTTAATTATCTTTTGAGCCAAAGCTTAGTTCAAGTATTGTTAAATAGCTTGATTTTTGTGGTAGTAACTGTAGTGGCAATTATACTGTTCGGATTACCACTTAGTAATTTATTACTTTATCAATTTATTTTATTAATGCTCATGGGAATATACTTTAGTTTTATTGGCTTTGTAATTGGAGTACGTGTTGATTCTAAAGTTATTGATACAATTAGCTTTCCTATTATTGTACTTGCTTCAATTACCATTATTCCATTTTCTCAGCTAGCTATAGATAGTGATTTTGTAAAGACAGTCAGTACAATTCAAAAAATATTTCCAGGATATTATTATAGTCAGATGATCAATTCTTTGATGACGTCAAGAGAAATTCAATTTATGGATTTATTGCTATTTTTATCTACAATTTTTATTAATCTACTACCATTATATTTATTAATACCAGATAAAAAATCTCTGAAAATGTATAAATAAAATTTATGGTTCTGTTGCGAAGTTTGAAAATCAAACGCACCCTCCCTGAACTCCAAATATCTTAGGCTGTTATTCCCATTAATACCTTGATTTCAGTAGACACCGAAAAGCCGAAGAGAGTTCCATTTCTTCGGTTCTTTTTATATATTCCTCGAATGGTCTCCATGCCCTTAATCGTGGAAGAGGCTGTACGGAGACTTTGATAAAATTTATGTCGTCGTTTAATAGGTCGATGGTCTTGTTCTATTAAATTGTTCAGATACTTCACAGTTCGGTGCTCTGTCTTAGTATATAAACCCACACTCTGTAACTTTCTAAATGCAGATCCTATAGAGGGTGCTTTATCTGTTACGATGACTCTAGGTTGTCCAAATTGTTTATGGAGTCGCTTTAAGAAAGCATACGCCGCCTGAGTATCTCGTTTCTTTCGTAACCAGATATCCAATGTTAAACCGTCCGCATCAATCGCTCGATAGAGATAATGCCAACGCCCCTTAATTTTGATATAGGTTTCATCCATTTTCCACGAATAGAAGGACTTTTTATTTTTCTTTTTCCAGAGATGATAGAGGATTTTACTGTATTCTTGAACCCACCGATAAATCGTAGTGTGACAAACATTTATTCCACGGTCATAAAGCAATTCCTGAACTTCACGATAGCTCAGATTGTAACGTAGGTAATAACCAACAGCGACAATGATGACGTCTTGTTGGAATTGTTTGCCTTTAAAATGATTCATCTCTCAAGCCTCACTAACCTTTTTTCTTACATTTTAAAATAAATACAGGAAATTAAAAAACTTCTCAACAGAACCTCATTGGTTATCTGTTAAATCTGTTGGATAAGGTTTTGGCATTATGGGAAAATTATATAGTTTTAGTATATTCAGTTTATCTTTTATTTCTTTTTAACTAGGTTTGCCGTACTAATCTAATATCAGTGCAACTTTAATCTTGTTATTTTGTTACATTTAAATTTTTTGGTTGGTAATCTAAAATAGATTACGGAATCATTTTATTAGTCTTTAGTTTGTAATAAAATAATGTTGTCATATTATGACAAATCTCGAGATTTTTTCTCAAAGTGACATATACTTTTTCTTAGGAGAAAGCTAGATGTACCAACGTATAAGAGATTTGAGAGAGGATCATGATTTCACTCAAAGGTTTGTTGCAAATTTACTTTCCTTCTCTCATACAAATTATGCAAAAATTGAGAGAGGAGAGGTTGCCTTAACGGCAGATGTTCTTGTGCAGCTTTCTAAACTCTATAACGTTAGTACGGATTACCTATTAGGATTAACAGATTGTTCGGATAGGATTAAACATAAAATAAAATAGTCTCTCCTTGATTTGTTCATTGACAATTGAATAATTCTAGGTGGGACTTTATTTATTTGTTGAGCAATAGAATATAATGCGCCAGGAAATGAGCGAAAATCATTTATTCAAAAATAGGATGGTAACCTATCTGCCATGACACAAATAATGATAATGATACTTCTGACCGTTCAGGCTGCCACAGTAAAAGGACAGCGGGTGAAATTCCCATGATTGATTTAACCAGTCAAATCCCATCTAGCGTGTAAAAAAACTTAGTGATTTGAAGGAGGAAAGTGTATGAGAACTGCTACATATAAAGATTTAATGAACTTAGGATTTCCTGAACATACCTCTAGAGACATTATTCGTGAAGCAAAAAGAATTGCTGTAAAAAAGTTTGAAGAAGCTCGCAAAGTTGATCATAATGCGGTACAATTAAGTAAATCGCCCTTTGACAATCGAAGACTAGGTATCGCACCAGCAGAAATTGTGGAACAATTAATAGGGATTCCACTATCTAAATAACATTTAGAAAGTGAGAATTCAAATGGCAACAAAAAGTAGTAAAAAATACAAAGGTGTTTATTGTGATAATAAGGGAAAGATATTTTATCAGATTTATCTTGGAATCGACCCAGTAACTGGCAAAAGGGTACAAAAGAAAGCTAGAAAAAATCAATATGGTAAAACTTTTGAAACGATGAAAGAAGCATATGACGAATTAGTTCGTATAAAATATGAATTTTCCAACAAAGTCAGTTTAGAAAATTACAATATGACTTTTGAAAACTATATGAACACAATTTATTTAAGAGCATATAAGCAAAAAGTTCAGTCTGTGACATATAAGACGGCTCTTCCTCATCATAAACTTTTTATTCAATATTTTGGTTCAAAGCCATTAAAAGCAATAACTCCTAGAGATTGCGAGGCTTTTAGATTGCATATCATAGAAAATTATTCTGAAAATTATGCGAAAAATTTATGGTCAAGGTTTAAAGCTTGTATGGGTTATGCAGAAAGACTTGGCTATATTTCAGATATGCCTTGTAAAGCATTAGATAATCCTAGAGGCAAGCATCCAGAAACTCCATTTTGGACCTATGCGGAGTTTCAGACATTTATCAAATCATTTGACTTACATGATTATGAAGAATTGCAACGATTTACTGCTATCTGGTTATATTATATGACAGGTGTACGAGTGAGTGAAGGTTTATCTTTATGTTGGGAGGATATTGATTTTGATAAAAAATTCCTAAAGGTACATACAACCTTGGAGAAAGATGAAAATGGAAATTGGTATCGTAAAGACCAAACAAAGACTCCAGCAGGTGAACGACTTATTGAATTGGATGATATAACTATTGAAGTGCTTCAATTTTGGCGAAAAAATCAGTTTGCAAATCAAGATACAGATTTTATCATTTCAAGATTTGGAGATCCTTTTTGTAAATCGACCATTTGTCGTATCATCAAACGTAAAGCGCAGCAAGTAGGAGTGCCAGTTATTACAGGGAAAGGTCTTAGACATAGTCATGCTTCTTATCTAATAAATGTTTTGAAAAAAGATATTTTATATGTGGCAAGACGAATGGGACATGCTGATAAATCAACAACTTTGAACACATATAGTCATTGGTTTAATGCTTTAGATAAAACAGTTTCTGAAGAAATCACACAAAATATTAAAAGTGCAGGATTGGATTCAATTTTATGCCAAAAATCCTGCCAAACTTCAAATTTATAAACTCAAACCCCTTGATACTGCACATTTAACAGGTTGTGCAATTGTTACTCTTAAATAATAGAGTATCGCAATTTGATTGCGGAAGCCCGATTTACCAGTCTTTTAGAGCTTATAGCGATTTAAAGAAACTGATAATTTGATTTGGTTTCCTGCCAAAAATCCTGCCAAAAAATCTTTGGCAGGATTTTTGTTTTTAAATTGGGAATAAATAAACTTTACAGACTGGCTATTTCTTAAACATTTTTGTTTGTAGGAATATATTTTTATGTAAGCGAGAACATTTTAATAAGTGTTCTCGCTTTTTTTATTTTCAGGAGGAAAATCATGCAAAAGGAAGAACAATCATCACGACAAATTGTGATGTGTCATCTCATGGCTATTATGGGAATTGATATCGAGAAAGCAAAGAATATAGTTTCTGAAATGGAGGAGAAAGGACTCATTCAATTTGATGAGTTGGAGAATGTTGGTCTATTAGTGTTGGAGGGACAATCATGAAACGTATTACCGCAAATCACTATCAAACGTCAGAACGTTACTATAAGCTCCCAAAACTCTTGTTTGAGAGTGAGCGCTATAAGGATATGAAGTTAGAGGTTAAGGTTCCTTATGCTGTTCTAAAAGACCGTTTGAAATTGTCCTTGAGTAAAGGTTGGATAGGTGATGATGGAGCTATTTATTTAGTTTATTCCAACTCAAAACTCATGGCACTGCTTGGGTGTTCCAAGTCGAAATTGCTGACGAATAAGAAAACCTCACGAGAGTATGGCTTGATAGATGAAGTCCAACAGTCTTCCAGTGAAAAAGGACGAATGGCAATAAAATTTATTTGGGGGAGTTGGAACATGAGCCTACCCCAGTCTCAAATTCAAACGGGGGTAGTGTTCAAAAAAAAACTAGGGGGGCGTCAAAATCAGCCGGGGCCAGTCTTAAATTCAGCCACTAGTGAGACTGAAGTTAGTGAGACTGAAGTTAGTGAGATTGATGTTAGTGAAATTAAAGAGAGTGAGTCAGTTATTGAGGACGAGGAGGAGAAAGAAAGTCTAATAGAAAGTTGGAAATATTTGTCAAGATTCTCAATACTAATAAACAGACAGAACACGAATTTTAAGGAGATATTTCCCTAGAATAAACAAAACCAGTCTATTGACTGGTCAAAAAATATTATATTGAAGTTAAAGCAATCGGTAGACTAGTTCTTTTAAGTCTTTAGCAGTTTGAACTTCATGAATTTTAGTATCAATAGGTAGTTTGCGTTTCCTGTAATTAAACCAAATGGATTTCCAACCAGCATTTAAGCTTCCTTCAATATCATTTTTAAAGTTATCACTAATATAAAGTGTTTGATTGGGGAGAAAATTGAAATTCTTAGAAGCGAGATCAAAAATTTCAATTTGAGGTTTTTGGAAACCTGTTGCTTTGCTAATGATAATTTTCTCTTTATCAAAGTATTTTAGAACGTCTAATTGTGATAATTTTGTTTAACTGGACCATTTGTTATGATTCCAATAGGAATCTTTTTTACAGAACAGTATTCAAGAATCTCTTTTAATTCAGGAAACAAGGTAATTGAACTGAGTTCTTTTTCGTATGTTTTTTGGAAAGAGAGTGCTAAATCATCAGAAATACTAAAAAATCCAAATTCACTTATTATCTGTTTACAACGAAAAATACGTAGTTCTTCAATTGAAATTTGCTTATTAGTGTATTTTGGAAAAGCAATATCAGACCAATACCTGAATCGTTTATAGATAAGTTCAATTTCAGAAATATCAAGTTCAGGAAAACATTGTATGATACTATTTTTGAATGGTAAAAGATGATCATACAAGGTATCATCAAGATCAAAAACGATATTTTTATAAGTCATAAGTTAGTTTAATTAGCTTGAATAATAGTTGTTAGTTGGCCAAATTCATTTAATTGGTCTTGGGAAATTTGATTATCGGTGATAATGGTATCAATTTGTTCTAGAGTATAGAAATTAAAGAAATCATAACGATTGAATTTGGTACTATCAACCAATAAGATTTTTTCAACAGAATTGTCCAGTGCTAATTGTTGAATTTCTCCTTCAACATCACTGTATGTTGCGATAGTGTTATCTGATACGGCGTTAGCACTTACAAATGCTTTAGAAAAACGTAAGGTTTTTAAGTTGGTTGTAGCCATTGAACCAACGAAAGCACCTGTAATTTCTCTGTACTCTCCGCCAATCAATAATAAGTCAACAGTTTTACTCTTATTCAATATAAGGAAAACAGGAAGACTATTTGTAATTACACGAATATTACGAGTCTTTAACTCAACTGCTAGATGTTCTAGAGTTGTTCCAGGACCAATAAAAATGGTTTCACCATCTTTAATGATTGAATTGGCTTTTTGTGCAATAAGTTTCTTCTCTTTAGTTTGAAGTACCTTTTTTTCAATATGAGTTTTTTCGTGCGGTTCTTCATCTTTATAGAGTCGTTGTGCTCCTCCATGTATACGAGTCAGGAATCCTGCTTCAGCAAGTTCATCTAAATCTCTTCTTGCAGTCATATCAGAGATATTTAGCTCTTTCATCATATCTTTGACAGTAATAACACCGTCAATATTTAACATATCTAAGATACGTTCGTGCCTTTCTTTCTTTATCATAACTATATTTCCTTTCTGTACTTATAAAATAACTATCTGTTAGTATTTTATCATAACAAAAAGATAAAAACAAACAAAATAGAACACAATAAACACAAAAACAGTTGACAATATAACAAAAAATGATTATATTATATGTTTGTAAACGTCATTGAAAGTGTAACAGAGGAGGAATAAGTTATGACGAAAAAAATAATAGGCGTTGATTTAGGTGGAACATCAGTAAAATTAGCCATTTTAGATGTTTTAGGAAATATAGAATATCAATGGTCAATCCCAACAGATATAAGTGATAATGGCAAAAATATTGTATCTGACATTATCAGGTCCATTCAAGAATATCTATTAGAAAATAGCTTATCTTTAGGCGATATTAAGGGCATAGGCATGGGAAGTCCTGGCAAGATTGATTTTGAGAAAGGAACAGTAACAGGAGCTTATAACTTAGGGTGGTCGAAAGAACAAAACATCAGAGAACAATTTGAAGAAGCATTTGGTCGTCCTTTTTATATAGATAATGATGCTAATGTTGCGGCACTTGGTGAACGATGGAAGGGGGCCGGAGATAACGCACCTGATGTTATTTTTGTAACACTTGGAACAGGTGTAGGTGGAGGAATTATTGCTCAAGGTCAATTACTTCATGGTGTCAATGGAAGTGCTGGTGAGATTGGTCATATGGTTGTTGATGAAGATGGATTTTCATGTACTTGTGGAAACATTGGGTGTTTGGAGACCGTTGCTAGCGCCACAGGGATTGTCAATATTGCAAAAAGCTTTGCTAGTCAATTTGATGAAACAAGTGAATTAAGGAGGTTAATTTTAGAACATCAAGTAACTGCAAAGGATGTTTTTGATTACGCTAAGAAGAACGATTCTCTTGGCCAAAAAATTGTATGGCAATTTGCCAATTATTTAGGTAAATCATTGAGTCAATTGGCTAATGCACTTAATCCCAATTATATTGTTATTGGTGGTGGTGTTTCTGCTGCAGGAGAATTTCTTTTAGATAAAGTAAAAGAAGAGTTTGATAAATTTGCTTTTCCAACAGTTAGAAATTCTACTAAACTGGCTTTGGCTACTTTAGGGAATGATGCTGGAGTGATTGGAGCTGCAAGCCTAGTTTTATAATAGTTATACCAACAAATATTAAGTTTGTTGGTGTTTTTTATTTTTTTGCAAAACAAACAAAATAAACACTGTCGATTTTGAAATCAAAAAAAAAACACATAAAATGTTGACTTTTGTTTTTAATGGTGATATTATAATGGTGTAGAAATAATGAAAGCGTTATTTCAAACAGTTTTGCAAAAAAAATATCGTCGATGTAGCTACATTCAATTATTTTCTAAAGTAACAGGAGAAAGAAAATGGCAGTAATTATTGGTGCTGATAAAGCAGGTACAGAACTTAAAGAGACAGTTAAATCATACTTGATTGAACTTGGTAAAGAAGTTGTTGATGTTAGTAAAGAGGGTCAAGACTTCGTTGATGTAACTTTAGCAGTAGCTAAAGAAGTAACATCAAATGAAGAGAATTTAGGAATAGTGATTGATGCTTATGGTGTTGGTCCCTTTATGGTTGCAACAAAAATTAAAGGAATGATTGCTGCGGAAGTTTCTGACGAACGTTCCGCTTATATGACACGTGCACATAATAATACGCGTATCATTACAGTTGGTTCTGTAATTGTTGGTCCTGGTGTTGCTAAAAATATCGCTAAAGGATTTGTTGAGGGAGACTATGATGGAGGCCGCCACCAAATCCGTGTTGATATGTTGAATAAAATGTGTTAAGAATTCGAAAGTTAGATTTTGTGTTAAGAATTCGAAAGTTAGATTTAGAGGAGAAAACAAATGAAAATTGCTGTAGGCTGTGACCATATTGTAACAGACGATAAAATTGCTGTCGTAGATTATTTGAAAACACAAGGTTATGAGGTAATTGACTGCGGAACTTACGATCACATTCGCACACACTACCCAATATTTGGTAAAAAAGTTGGTGAGGCAGTTGCGAGTGGTGAGGCAGACCTTGGTGTATGTATTTGTGGGACTGGTGTTGGAATTAACAATGCTGTTAATAAAGTTCCTGGTATTCGCTCTGCTCTTGTTCGTGATATGACATCAGCTATCTACGCCAAAGAAGAACTGAATGCCAATGTAATTGGTTTTGGTGGTAAAATCACTGGTGGTTTATTGATGACAGATATTATTGAAGCATTTATCCATGCAGAATATAAACCAACAGAAGAAAATAAAAAATTGATTGAAAAAATTCAACATGTTGAAACGCTCAATCAAGGACAAGCGAATCCACACTTCTTTGATGAATTCCTAGAAAAATGGGATCGTGGTGAATATCACGACTAAGGGGTAAGGTTATGATTCTGACAATAACAATGAATCCGTCAGTTGACATTTCTTATCCGCTTGAACACTTCAAATTAGATACCGTGAACCGTGTTGCTAAAACGCATAAAACTCCTGGTGGAAAGGGCTTGAATGTTACTCGAGTTCTTTCCCAACTGGGAGATGATGTGATTGCAAGTGGTTTGTTAGGCGGTAAAATTGGAGAATTCATAGAGAGTGAACTAGATAAGTCAAGTGTGAAACACTCCTTTTATAAGATTGCTGGAGAAACGAGAAACTGTATTGCCATTTTGCATGATGGACATCAAACAGAGATTCTTGAACAAGGTCCAACGATTAGTGAAGAAGAAGCAACAGGATTCTTAAGCTATTTTGAAAAGTTGGTTCCAGATTTAGGGATTGTAGCCATCTCAGGTAGTCTTCCTAAAGGTCTCAATACAAACTTTTATTCTCGTATGATAGGAATTTGTAATAAATATAATATTCCAGTTGTATTAGATTGCTCAGGAATCGCACTATTGAGCGTATTGGATGGAGACAATAAACCGACAGTTATTAAACCAAATACTGAGGAACTTTCTCAGCTAGTTGGCATTGAAGTAACAGATGATATTGGTAGTTTGAAATCAGTTCTTGAAAATTCTCTTTTTGATGGGATTGAATGGGTGGTTGTCTCACTTGGTTCAAAAGGAGCCTTTGCAAAACATCATGATGTTTTTTATAGGGTATCTATTCCCAAAATTGAAGTGGTCAATCCTGTTGGGTCTGGCGATTCAACTGTTGCAGGGATTACGTCAGCTTTAGTTCACGGTGAGGATGATAAAGACTTATTGAAAAAAGCGAATGTACTTGGTATGTTGAATGCTCAAGAAGCACTAACAGGCTATGTCAATCTTAATAATTACGATAGTTTATTTAATCAGATAGAAGTAACAGAGGTATAAAAATGGTACTTACAGAACAGAAACGCAAATCTTTGGAAAAAATTTCAGATAAAAACGGTGTTATCTCAGCTTTGGCATTTGACCAACGTGGTGCTTTGAAACGTTTGATGGCACAGTATCAAGATACAGAACCAACTGTAGCTCAAATGGAAGAACTAAAGGTTTTGGTTGCTGATGAACTTACAAAATACGCTTCTTCAATGTTGCTTGACCCTGAATATGGACTTCCAGCAACAAAAGCATTGGATAAAGAAGCAGGTCTTCTTCTTGCCTATGAAAAAACAGGTTATGATACATCAAGTACAAAACGTTTGCCTGACTGCTTGGATGTTTGGTCTGCAAAACGTATCAAAGAGCAAGGCGCTGATGCCGTTAAGTTCTTACTTTACTATGATGTAGACAGCTCAGATGAACTTAACCAACAAAAACAAGCTTATATTGAACGTGTTGGTTCTGAATGTGTCGGTGAAGATATTCCTTTCTTCTTGGAAATCCTTGCTTATGATGAAGAAATCTCAGATGCAGGTTCTGTCGAATATGCAAAAGTGAAACCTCGCAAAGTCATTGAAGCGATGAAAGTTTTCTCTGATCCACGCTTTAACATTGATGTTCTTAAAGTAGAAGTACCAGTTAACGTTAAATATGTCGAAGGTTTTGCTGATGGTGAAGTGGTTTACAGTAAAGCTGAAGCTGCTGACTTCTTTAAAGCACAAGAAGAAGCGACTAACCTTCCATACATCTACCTAAGTGCAGGTGTATCTGCTAAATTGTTCCAAGAAACATTGCAGTTTGCTCACGACTCAGGTGCCAAGTTTAATGGTGTGCTTTGTGGACGTGCTACTTGGGCAGGATCTGTAGAACCTTACATCAAAGAAGGTGAAAAAGCAGCACGTGAATGGTTGCGTACTACTGGATTCGAAAATATTGATGAACTTAACAAAGTTCTTGTTAAAACAGCTAGTCCATGGACTGATAAAGTATAGTAAAAACATAAAACGGAGGATATTGTTATGAACAGAGAAGAGATGACTCTCTTAGGGTTTGAAATTGTTGCTTATGCTGGAGATGCTCGCTCTAAACTTTTAGAAGCGCTTAAAGCGGCTGAAAATGGTGATTTTGCTAAGGCAGATAGTCTTGTAGTAGAAGCAGGAAGCTGTATTGCAGAGGCTCACAATTCTCAGACAGCTATGTTGGCTCGAGAAGCTTCTGGGGAGGAACTTCCATACAGCGTTACCATGATGCATGGTCAGGACCACTTAATGACTGCTATCTTATTAAAAGATGTGATTCCTCACCTCATCGAACTTTATAAAAGGGGAGCAAAATAATGCATAAACTCATTGAACTTATTGAGAAAGGGAAACCGTTCTTTGAAAAAATCTCTCGAAACATCTATCTTCGTGCTATTCGTGATGGATTTATCGCTGGTATGCCAGTCATCCTTTTCTCATCTATCTTTATCCTTATTGCCTATGTCCCAAATGCTTGGGGATTCCACTGGTCAAAAGACATTGAGACCTTCTTGATGACTCCTTATAGCTATTCGATGGGTATCCTAGCATTCTTTGTTGGTGGTACTACCGCTAAAGCTTTGACGGACTCAATGAACCGTGACCTACCTGCGACCAATCAGATTAACTTCTTATCTACGATGCTAGCATCTATGGTAGGGTTCCTTTTGATGGCAGCTGAGCCTGCAAAAGAAGGAGGCTTCTTGACAGCCTTCATGGGAACAAAAGGTCTTTTGACAGCATTTATTGCAGCCTTTGTGACAGTTAATGTTTACAAGGTCTGTGTGAAAAATAATGTTACTATTCGTATGCCTGAAGAGGTTCCACCAAATATCTCTCAAGTATTTAAAGACTTGATTCCATTCACTGTATCGGTTATTCTCCTTTATGGACTTGAACTCATTGTTAAGGGAACTCTTGGTGTAACCGTTGCAGAATCAATCGGTACCCTTCTTGCTCCTCTCTTCTCAGCTGCAGATGGTTACCTTGGAATTACATTTATCTTTGGTGCTTATGCCTTCTTCTGGTTTGTTGGTATCCATGGACCTTCTATTGTTGAACCAGCCATTGCAGCGATTACTTACGCAAATGTTGAAACCAACCTTCAATTACTTCAAGCTGGTGAACATGCGGACAAGATTTTGACTTCAGGGACTCAAATGTTCATCGTTACCATGGGTGGTACAGGTGCAACACTTGTCGTTCCATTCATGTTCATGTGGTTAACAAAATCAAAACGTAACAAAGCAATTGGACGTGCATCAGTTGTTCCAACATTCTTCGGTGTTAACGAACCTATCTTGTTCGGTGCTCCACTTGTTTTGAACCCAATCTTCTTTATCCCATTTATCTTTGCTCCAATCGCAAACGTCTGGATCTTCAAATTCTTTGTTGATACCTTGGGAATGAACTCATTCTCCGCTAACCTTCCATGGGTAACACCTGCTCCTCTCGGAATTGTCCTTGGTACAAACTTCCAAGTTCTTTCCTTCATCCTTGCTGCGCTATTAGTAGTAGTTGACGTGATCATTTACTACCCATTCGTGAAGGTTTATGATGAACAAATTCTTGAAGAAGAACGTTCTGGTAAATCAAACGATAGCTTGAAAGAAAAAGTTGCTGCAAACTTTAACACTGCAAAAGCAGATGCTATTCTTGAAAAAGCTGGTGTTGAAGGTGAACCAGTTCAAAACAATATCACAAAAGAAACTAACGTATTGGTTCTTTGTGCCGGTGGTGGAACTAGTGGACTTCTTGCCAACGCTTTGAATAAAGCTGCTGCAGAATACAATGTTCCTGTGAAGGCTGCTGCTGGTGGTTACGGTGCTCACCGTGAAATGTTGCCAGAATTTGACCTTGTTATTCTTGCTCCTCAAGTAGCTTCAAACTATGAAGATATGAAGGCTGAAACAGATAAACTTGGAATCAAATTGGCTAAGACTGAAGGAGCTCAATACATCAAGTTGACTCGTGATGGTAAAGGCGCTCTTGCATTCGTTCAAGAACAATTTCAATAATAAATACATTTACTGTTGATTAAAGTGAGATGGAGAAGGATTGCTCACTTACTCCTCTCCATCTTGCTTTATTTTTATTTTATGATTGAGAAGGGGAAACTTATGTCAAAAACATTACCTAAAGATTTTATTTTCGGTGGCGCAACAGCAGCTTACCAGGCAGAAGGTGCGACTCATACTGACGGAAAAGGACCAGTTGCATGGGATAAATATTTAGCAGACAACTATTGGTATACTGCTGAACCAGCGAGTGATTTCTACCATAAATATCCAGTAGACTTACAGTTGGCGGAAGAATATGGCGTAAACGGAATTCGTATTTCTATTGCTTGGTCACGTATTTTCCCAACTGGCTATGGTGAAGTCAATCCAAAAGGGGTAGAATTCTATCATAAGTTATTTGCAGAATGTCATAAACGTCATGTAGAACCATTCGTAACTCTTCACCACTTTGATACTCCTGAAGCTCTTCACTCAAATGGAGACTTCTTAAATCGTGAAAATATCGAACACTTTGTAGATTATGCTGCTTTCTGTTTTGAAGAATTCCCAGAAGTAAACTACTGGACAACCTTCAATGAAATCGGCCCAATCGGTGATGGTCAATACTTAGTAGGTAAATTCCCACCAGGTATTCAATATGACCTTGCCAAAGTCTTCCAATCACACCACAATATGATGGTTTCTCATGCACGTGCTGTGAAATTGTACAAAGACAAAGGCTACAAAGGTGAAATCGGGGTTGTTCACGCCCTTCCAACTAAGTATCCATTGGATCCTAAAAATCCTGCAGACGTACGTGCTGCTGAGTTGGAAGATATCATCCACAACAAATTTATCTTGGATGCAACCTACCTTGGACACTATTCAGATGCAACCATGGAAGGTGTAAACCACATTTTGTCTGTTAATGGTGGTAGTCTGGATCTTCGGGACGAAGACTTTGCAGCGCTTGAAGCAGCTAAAGATTTGAACGACTTCCTTGGAATTAACTACTACATGAGTGACTGGATGGAAGCCTTTGATGGCGAAACTGAAATCATCCACAATGGTAAAGGGGAAAAAGGAAGCTCTAAATACCAAATCAAAGGTGTTGGACGTCGTGTAGCTCCTGACTATGTACCTCGGACGGATTGGGACTGGATCATCTACCCTCAAGGTTTGTATGATCAAATCATGCGTGTCAAGAAAGATTATCCAAACTACAAGAAGATCTACATCACTGAAAATGGTTTGGGATATAAAGATGAATTTGTCGATAACACGGTGTATGACGATGCACGCATTGACTACGTGAAGAAACACTTAGAAGTCATTTCAGATGCCATTGCGGATGGGGCAAATGTTAAAGGATACTTTATTTGGTCCTTGATGGATGTCTTCTCGTGGTCAAATGGTTACGAAAAACGATATGGTCTCTTCTATGTAGATTTTGAAACACAGGAACGTTATCCGAAAAAATCAGCCTACTGGTATAAACAAGTAGCAGAAACTCAGGTTATTGAATAGATAGTATTCTTCTTAAAAATTTCTAACGCAAGATAAGAGCGTGGGTTTAATACTGACGCTCTTGTTTTGTTTAACGGAGTGAAAAATATGGTTATTGAATTAAAAAATGAACAGTTAACGGTACAGTTTTCGGAGTTTGGTGGTGCTTTATCTTCTATTAAAGATAAAGATGGAGTTGAATACCTTTGGCAAGGTAATCCAGAATATTGGAGTGGACAAGCGCCAGTTTTATTTCCGATTTGTGGAAGTTTGAGGAATGATTGGGCAATATATGGACCAGCAGAAAAACCTCATTTTACTGGAATTATTCCACGACATGGATTAGTTAGAAAGGAAAATTTTGATTATTGTAAGATAGATGACAGCACAGTGTCCTTTAGTTTTAAGGCTAATGAAAAAACACTTAAAGAATATCCTTATCATTTTGTGTTGAATATTATATATAAATTACATGGTTCAACGATAACAACGGAATATCAGGTGATAAGCAGTGAAATTGAACGTTCAATTCCTTACTTTATTGGAGGTCACCCAGGATTTAATTGCCCTTTAGAAGATAACGAGAAATACGAAGATTATTATTTAGAATTTTCTGAATATGAAACATGTAGCATTCCAAAGAGTTTCCCAAATACTGGATTACTTGATTTACAAGATAGAACCCCTTTTCTTGAAAATCAAAATAAATTAGATTTGGATTATTCTTTGTTTTCACACGATGCTATTACCCTAGATCAACTAAAGTCACGTAGTGTCAGTTTGAAGTCTAAAAAAAGTAATAAGGGAATTAAGGTGGATTTTAAAGATTTTCCACATTTAATTATTTGGTCCACCACTAATCAAAGTCCATTTATAGCCTTAGAGCCATGGAGTGGATTATCAACATCATTAGAGGAATCAGATGTATTGGAAGAGAAGCAGGGGGTTACATTTGTAGAACCAAGTCAAACTAGTATTAAATCATTTGATATTACTATTTTGTAAATTAAAGTTAGCTGAACGGAATCTAGAAATAGTGACTTTAGAAATTTACAAAAATCCAATATAAAATTTGTATAATCTAATGTCAGGTGGTTTGAGGTAGTAGTCAATCTAGAATATATTCAAAATAGTATTGAAATATTTACAAAAATAATTGTTGGTTTTAACTAAACAATAATTACTGTCATATTATGATAATTTCCCAGCTTTTTTCTGAAAGTGACATATACTTTTCTTAGGAGAAAGCTAGATGTACAACGGATAAGAGATTTGAGGGAAAATCATGATCTCACTCAAAAGTTTGTTACAAATTTACTTTCCTTATCTGAACAAACAGAAAGCTTTGTATAATTGTGTCGAAACGATTGATTATCACAAATATTAGAATTTATTCCTTATTTTTGTTACAATGTAAGCAATGAATGAAAGTTGTGTGATAAAAAAATGAAAAAATACATGTTCGGAATGGTGTGTTGTTTAGTATTAGCTGGTTGTAGCCAGCAGAATAATTCTACACAAGCGAGCTCCTCAACTTCGATTGAAATTACTAAGGCTCAAACTCAGACAACTAGTAGCTCCGCTCAGAGCTCTTCAACGGGTGAAGAATCTAGTAGTTTGGAAACAGGAACATCCTCAAAAGCAACCTTCAATGGTTCTTATTATAGTGTTCAAGGGAAATATGGTGAAGTAGTTATTGCCAATAAGAAACACCCTCTTGCGAAAGACTATGCACCAGGGGAAAATCCAGAAGCACTGACTGCTTTTCAACAATTAGTTGCAGATATGCAAGCGAAAGGATTTGATGTTTCAAATAATTACAGTGGCTTCCGGTCATATGAAACCCAGGCCACACTCTACCAATCCTATGTCAATCAAGAAGGACAGGCTGCAGCAGACACTTATTCTGCTCGACCAGGCTATAGTGAGCACCAAACTGGTTTAGCTTTTGATATATTGGATTCTGCTGGTAATTTATTAGAAGAGCCAACAGCTTCAAAATGGCTAGCAGATAACGCTCATTTGTACGGATTTATAGTACGCTACCAACCAGGAAAGGAAAGTAGTACTGGCTATATTGCAGAATCATGGCATGTTCGCTACATTGGTCAAGAAGCAACGGATATTTATCAATCTGGTTTAACCTTAGAAGAATATTATGGTGTTCCTGGTGGCGATTACCAAGAATAAGCTTATCAAAATAAAAATTTTAAGACAGAGACGAAAGATTTGTCCGTATGATTCACTCGTGTTATAATGAATCATTAAAAAATTTGGAGTTCCATCATGATTAAAGCAATGGAAGTATATTTGGTAACAAACGGTAATGGTTTGGAAGCTATTGAGTTTTACAAAGAAGCACTCGGTGCAGCTATCGAACAAGTGAATTTATTTAAAGATTTCTTGCCAGATTGCCCTGCAGAATTGGAAAATTATGTTATGAATGCTCAGTTCCGTTTGCCTAACGGTCAACGTTTCATGTTATCAGACAACAGCCCAGAAATGCCTTATACAGCAGGCGATAACATCACGGTTGCCTTGATTACCGATGACGCAGAAACTGCTAAGGATTTCTATGATAAATTATCACAAGATGCTAAAGCGATTAATATGGAACTTCAAGCAGTTCCATGGTCACCAGCCTATGGTAATGTAACGGATAAATTTGGTATTTCATGGCAAGTGAATGCTGAGGTTGCAGATTATGGTCAGGGATACTACGCAGAACAAGAATAAAAACAATTCAAAACGACACAGTCTGAACATGCTGTGTCGTTTTTTTAATCTATTTTGTCTTTCTTATACTCAGTTAAAATCAAAAATAGCGGAAGTCCAGTCTCTATGTACAATTGATTTGAGTTGATAAGCAGTTAAGGTTTGAATAACCTCTTCAAGTTTATCGATTACCTCATTTAAAGTTTTAAATACTTTATTCTTGAAACCAAGTTTACGAATCTCAGCCCAGACTTGCTCAATAGGATTCATTTCAGGTGTATAGGGTGGAATGAATGTAAATTCAATATTCTTAGGAATATTTAAGGTCTGAGATTTATGCCAGATGGCATTATCCATGACTAAAATAATGTAATCTTCTGGATAAGCTGCCGATAGCTGTCGTAGAAATTCATTCATCCAATCACTATTGCATCCACCTGCTATGATGAAAAATGAGTCACCTGTATGGGCATCCACAGCTCCATAACAATAGCGGTACTCACGAATATGATGACTTGCTACGTGAGGCCGATAACCTTTTGGAGACCAACACGAACCAAGTTTACTGATACGCCCGAAACCCGCCTCATCTTGATACATAAGGCGGATTTTTTGATATTCTTTTCCATTGATAAAGCGCTTACTCATTCTCTCCTCGAATAAAGATTTTATTTTTAGACGCTAAAATGGTTTCGGCGTCTGCTTTTTTCGGATGTTGGGGACGTGGGCTAACTTTACGCCAACCATGACGTTTCAGGAGAGCATAGAAACCTTCTCGGGTTGTCTTGTGCCCAACTCTCTCTTGATAAGCTTTAAAGAGGGTGTTAACGGTAACGAATTCTCCATTCAAAGAGGAAGAGAGATGCTCTTTAAGGAAAACTTCTTCCTCCTCGTGCGTCATATACGAACGGCGGCGACCACCACGATTTTCCTTTAATAGGGCATCTAAGCCACCATTTAGATAGCGATTCAATAAGTTTCGGACTGTCTGATGGACAAAACCTACCGATTTAGCTACGGATGTTAAATTATGGCATTCAGAATAAAGAATGAGTGCCTGTATTTTTCTATGATGCGGAGCATTATTTTTATCTTTAAGTGCTTGCTTTAATTCTTCAACTTGTGTCTGAGTAAGTTCTTTTATCATAATACTATTATATCGCTATTTTTGATTTTTGTTAAGTATTATTGCGGTAGTTTGCTCCAATATGCCTTGTGAAGAAATACTTGGAGTAAGGTTGCTGCAACCAAAATAAGGGTTAGTAGAGCTGCACTAACATAGACAGCATTATAGGCATTTGCGACGAAAATGCTGATGGTGACTAAGATAGCACCAACCATCATGGTCAAGAGTATGCTTCCAGCTATCAGCCATTGCCCACTTCCACGGCCAAATAATTGATTGCTATTTTGCCAATTGAGAACTAACAGTCGTTGATCGCGCCAATAGTAAATCTGGCCAACCAATAGGGCAGAAAGTAGAAGCCCTATTGTAAAGAAAATGGATAAAAGAAGGTGAACTTTAAATAGCACAAAGGCTAAGGTGAAGTATAAAATAGTTGGAAGTAGGAATTGTACAAATGCAATGACTTTAAATTTTTGAATAGTAAATTGTTTAAAGGAGAGAGGTAATGTACGGATAAAATGATAATTTTCCTTCTCTAGGGACATCGCAACTCCTAAAAATGTTGTTGGACCAGCAAACATATTTCCTAATAGGATACCGACTAACATAGCAATGCCAAAATAATCAGGTGATATTGTACTCAATCCTCCGTCATTAGCAAATCGTGAGACACTCGGATACAATGCAAAACCAATCACAACAGGCTGGACAAAACTTTGAACCAACAGGTTGCTATCTTTCAGTGTAGATAGATGGTGTTTTACCAAGGCTTTTTGTAAATTGCTTGGTAGTTTTGCAGGTTTTTTCTTGCGGGTTTGGCCAGAAACGGCATCAATTTCTAATAACTGATCGAAATAGTGAGGCATTATCTCTTTTACGATATAGTATACTAAGCCAAGTGTGATTGCGAGCGGTAGTAGGAAGTTGATGGCAGTTTCTAGTGATAAAGGTTGGCTGACGATGTAATGAAATCCTACAAAAATTGGTATTTTTGGGAAGTTGACAAACCCATTAGATTCTAATGAAACAATTTGTTGAGATTGAAGAAATAGCATTGCACCAATCGCAATGAGTGTGGACACCGTCATCAGGATTGTTGAAATCATGGTTTTTTGTGAACTTTTACGCAATACTTGACCGATAAAATGTAAAAGGACCAAGTTGATAATGTTTATCAACAGCCACAATAGGATAAATGATGGTAAAACGGCAATGAGTGCAGGAGCTCCGCCTATTTGCCAATAGGTAATCGATAAAAGAGAAAGACAGGGCATTAGGAAGGGTAGAACCATGCCTTGTGCAGACAAGACTTTTGCGATGAATACGTCCTGTGAACGGAGTGGCAAAGCGAGGTATAATTTTGTATCCTTACTGTCGTAGAACACTGAGAAAAATCCAGTGAATCCATAGACAATCGACATAATGGCAAAGATGGAAAGTTGGAGTGAGAAAAATCCAACTGATTCTGAATAATCTACGCCTAAAAAGAAAACAGTGTAAATAAAAGCGAACATGATCATCATAAAGATTTGTTGCCGTAGGATACTTTTATAGGCTGAAAATGATGCATTTTTCTTTTTATTCTGTTTCTTTTTGACAGAGGCCAGCAGTTGTGGGTTGGAATATAAAATATTAATTTTTATCAGTTCCCAGATGATGGACTTCTTCATGCTTCCTCACCTGCCTTATCTTGTTGGCGTCCTGCTAATTCCAGATAAATTGTTTCTAAATCTTTATCTGGATATTGTGATTTCAATTCGTCAAGGCTTCCAAGAAAAATCAAGCGGCCTTTTCGCAGAATTCCGATACGGTCACATAATTGTTCTGCAACTGACAATACATGTGTTGAGAATAAGACGGTATTGCCAGCAGCTGCATGTTCTTTCATCATCTGTTTCAAATCAAAGGAAGCCTGTGGATCCAGTCCAGTTAATGGTTCATCCAATATCCAAATATCAGGATTGGAAATAAGCGCGCCAATGATAATTGTCTTTTGCCGCATACCATGAGAAAAACTGTCAATGGTTTCGTGCTGACGAGTTGTCATATCGAACAGTTGTCCTAATTTGCTGATTCGTTCATCAATCAAATTCTGAGGGACCTCGTAGACTTTACCCATAAAATTCCAATACTCGTATGCAGTTAGGTGGAGAAAGATATTTGGAGAGTCAGGAACGTAAGCGATACGTTTTTTTATGGTATTGCGGTGTTCAGCTAAATTTAACTGATCGACTAAGATGAGCCCCTCAGTGGGTTCAATAATAGAGTTTAATAGACTAATCGTTGTTGTTTTACCAGCACCATTGTGTCCAATCAAACCGAAAATCTCTCCACTTTCAATCCTTAAATTAAGATCGTCAAGTGCAAGGGTTTCGCCATAAGCTTTTGTAACGTGGTCAAATTGTATCATATTTTTCTCCTCATATTTCCCTAGGCTTGCCTATTCTACAAACTTTAAAATGGCTTTTCTTTTAGTCATCGAATATTAAACCAATGTATCGTAAAGCCATTTTGGAAGTGTAAAAAAATTAACATATTTTTTTTAATGTTATTTTACTACTTTATTAATACAAAATCAATTATTTTTTGTAGGTAGTGACTATACAGCTGTTTTAAAGAATTTGAGAATAAAGCAGTTTGATGATCAATAGTAGACTTACTATTTCTGATTCTGATATAATTAATCTATGAACGAAACCATTAAACATAAGTTAGAGTTACTTCCTGATAGTCCTGGCTGTTACCTCCATAAAAACAAGTACGGAAAGATTATTTATGTTGGTAAGGCCAAAAACCTGCGTAATCGGGTGCGGTCTTATTTTCGTGGGGCTCATGATACCAAGACTGAAGCTTTAGTATCTGAAATTGCCGATTTTGAATTTATCGTAACAGATTCCAATATCGAGGCACTCTTACTGGAAATCAATCTTATTCAGGAAAACAAGCCTCGATATAACATCATGTTAAAGGATGACAAGTCCTATCCCTTTATCAAAATTACCAAAGAACGTCATCCACGGCTGATGATTACACGGCAGATTAAAAAGGATGGCGGTCAGTATTTTGGTCCCTATCCAGATGTGGGTGCGGCTAACCAGACCCTCAAACTATTGGAGCGTCTGTATCCTTTCCGCAAGTGCAAATTGCCTGAAAACAAGTACTGTATGTATTATCACTTGGGCCAATGTTTGGCCCACGGGGACAAGATGCCTAGTCTTTCTGATTATGATAAGATGAGTAAGGAAGTTGCTCAATTCTTAACAGGACACGATGATAAGATTGTTAAACAGGTGCAAGAAAAAATGAAAGTTGCTGCAACCAATCTTGAATTTGAAAGAGCTGCGGAATATCGAGATATTCTTCAATCTATTTCAACTCTGCGAACCAAGCAACGGGTGATGGCTCATGATTTGCAGAATCGGGATGTCTTTGGTTACTATGTTGACAAGGGATGGATGTGTGTGCAGGTTTTCTTTGTTCGTCAGGGGAAATTGATTGAACGGAATGTCAATCTTTTTCCATATTATAATGATGCGGATGAAGACTTTTTGACCTACATCGGTCAGTTTTACAGGGACCAGCAACATTTGATTCCCTCAGAGGTCTTGATACCGCAGGATATTGACCAAGAAGCCGTAGAAGCACTGGTAGATACTAAGGTCATCAAGCCTCAGCGTGGCGAGAAGAAGCAACTCATCAATTTGGCAACCAAGAATGCGCGTGTCAGTCTGGAGCAGAAGTTTAATCTTTTGGAGAAGAATCTGGAGAAGACGTACGGTGCTGTAGAAAATATCGGTCAGCTTTTGGGGATTCCGACGCCTGTGCGGATTGAGGCTTTCGATAACTCCAACATTATGGGGACTAGCCCTGTATCGGCTATGGTGGTCTTTGAAAATGGGGTGCCTAATAAAAAAGAATACCGCAAATATAAGATTAAGACGGTGGAAGGCCCAGATGATTATGCTTCCATGCGGGAAGTTTTGCAGCGGCGGTACAGTCGAGTACAGCGGGACGGTTTGACACCGCCTGATTTGATTATCATTGACGGTGGTCAGGGGCAGGTCAACATTGCCAAGCAGGTCATCGAGCAGGAGTTGGGTATGTCCATTCCCATTGCAGGGTTGCAGAAGAATGACAAGCACCAAACCCATGAATTGCTCTTTGGCAATCCGTTGGAAGTAGTTGAGTTGCCTCGTAATTCACAGGAATTTTTCCTCCTGCATCGGATTCAGGATGAGGTTCACCGCTTTGCCATTGAGTTTCATCGTCAGGTCCGGTCTAAAAATTCTTTCTCATCCAAATTGGATGGTATTGATGGCTTGGGACCAAAACGAAAGCAGGCATTGATGAAACACTTCAAATCAATTGGAAAAATCCAATTGGCAAGCGTCCAAGAAATTGCAGATGTAGGTGTTCCCTATAAGGTGGCGGCGAAAGTCAAAGAAAGCCTTTCTTCAAAGGATGAGATTTGAAAACATTCCCATAATGTGTTAGAATAAACTATCAATGACTGAATAAGGAGAAAGCAATGGCTTTTGGTGAAGAAAAACACAAGAAATCAACATTTGAAATAGTTACTTTAGTAATTGTTGTCGTGATGGTAGTCGCGACATTAGCAGGCTTGATTTTACCAGCAATCAATGCATTGATGAATTAAGAAACTGTATTCATAGTTCAGCTCTTCTATCTAAGGCTAGTTTTTAAGCTACTCAACGTTTGTTTTTTCAAGATACTGTCAGTATTTCTTAAAAAAACGGCATTGATACCTTAAAAATGGTTACTTATTTATTAGCACTTTGTTTGTGAATACAGGATATAAAACGCTACTAAGCGTTTTTTTCTAGGAAAGAATAGGTTATTTATGAGTATGTTTTTAGATACTGCTAAGATTAAGGTCAAGGCAGGTAAGGGAGGCGATGGGATGGTTGCCTTCCGTCGTGAAAAGTATGTACCAAATGGCGGTCCTTGGGGCGGTGACGGTGGTCATGGTGGGAATGTTATCTTTGTTGTAGATGAAGGCTTGCGTACCCTAATGGACTTCCGTTATAACCGTCGCTTTAAGGCTGACGATGGCGAAAAAGGGATGACCAAGGGCATGCATGGTCGTGGTGCGGAAGATTTAATTGTTCGTGTACCGCAAGGAACAACTGTGCGTGATGCTGATACAGGAAAAATTATTACAGACTTGGTTGAGAATGGGCAGGAATTCGTTATTGCCCACGGTGGTCGTGGTGGTCGAGGAAATATTCGTTTTGCGACACCTAAGAACCCAGCACCAGAGATCTCTGAAAATGGGGAACCTGGTGAGGAGCGGAACCTTGAATTGGAATTAAAAGTCCTTGCTGATGTTGGTCTAGTTGGTTTTCCATCTGTCGGGAAGTCAACTCTCCTCAGTGTGATTACAGCAGCTAAACCTAAGATAGGTGCCTACCATTTTACAACCATTGTTCCCAACTTAGGAATGGTGCGGACCAAGTCCGGCGAATCATTTGCAGTGGCAGATTTACCTGGTTTGATTGAAGGTGCTAGTCAAGGTGTTGGATTGGGAACGCAATTCCTGCGTCACATCGAGCGGACACGTGTTATCTTGCATGTTTTGGATATGTCCGCTAGTGAAGGTCGTGATCCTTATGATGACTATGTGGCCATCAACAATGAGTTGGAAACTTATAATCTTCGTTTAATGGAGCGCCCTCAAATTATTGTTGCCAATAAGATGGACATGCCAGAGGCAAAGGAACATCTGGAAGAGTTCAAGAAAAAATTAGCAGCCAACTATGATGAGTTTGAAGAATTGCCACAGATTTTCCCAATTTCTGGTATTGCTCATCAAGGTCTGGAAAATCTACTAGAAGCAACAGCAGAATTACTTGAAAAAACACCAGAGTTCCTGCTTTATGATGAAGATGACTTTCAAGAGGAAGAAGCATATTATGGCTTTCATCCTGATGAACCAGAATTTGAGATCAGTCGTGCAGATGATGCAAGTTGGATTCTATCTGGTGACAAGTTGGAAAAACTCTTTACAATGACCAACTTCGATCGCGATGAGTCAGTCATGAAATTTGCTCGCCAGTTACGTGGCATGGGTGTTGATGAAGCTCTTCGAGCGCGTGGAGCCAAGGATGGGGATATCGTCCGTATTGGCAAATTTGAATTTGAGTTTGTGGACTGATACAGTCTGGGGATAGACTGTATCAGCTGGTCGCCTTGAAATACGAAAGCGACCATGTCTGGGGGACAGTTTTAACCCGAGCCTAAAAATTCAAAAGCGAGGAAGCCAGGGATTTTTTCAGCCCGAGCCCGAAAATTCGAAAGCGAGGTAAGCAGTTTGACTGGGAGTTAATTTGCTAGTCAAACTACGCCAAGTCCTAGGGGAACTTGGCTAGCTACCTTACTAATTTTGTTCCGTTAGGGACGGTTGATTGTGAATAAGTAATAATAAATTGGAGGTCTTTATGGGTGATAAGCCGATATCCTTCAAGGATAAAAATGGGAATTTTGTTTCGGCAGCCGATGTTTGGAATGCTGAAAAATTAGAAGAACTTTTTAACAAGCTCAATCCCAATCGCAAGCTACGATTGGAACGCGAGCGTTTAGCTAAAGAGCAAGAAAAGAGTAGTTAGATAGTTTTATCTTTCCGAAAAATGGTCCATTGGACCATTTTTTTGTTAGATTTTGATATACTAGACATAGTATATTCAGGAAAGAATGAGAACGAAAGATGGAATTGGTCTATACAGATATTCGAAATCCTCTGACGCAGTATTTAACGGATACCGCAGCAGAATTTGCTAAGGAAGGTAAGCGAGTTTTTTACATTGCTCCAAACTCTCTATCCTTTGAGATGGAGCGCAAGGTCTTGGAATACCTGCCTGAACAGGCAACTTTTGATATTATCGTGACCCGTTTTGGGCAATTGGCCCGCTATTTGATGATTGATAGGAAAGAAGCAGGTCAACCGCTGGATGATGTTGGTCTGGCTATGATTTTCTTTCGTGTTCTATCGCAATTTGATGATGACGACTTGAAAGTCTATGGTCGTTTACAGACAGATTTTGGTTTTATTAACCAGCTAGTTGCTTTATACAAAGAATTGCAACGGGCAAATATGTCTATTCTGGACTTGGAAGCCATGGAGTCACCAGATAAACAGGCTGATTTGGTAAAGATTTTTCTGGCTGTAACTGACATTTTGTCCAAAGAAGGCTTTGAGCATCAGTCTAAGTTAGCACAGCTGACTAGCTTGGTGGAAACTGGTCAGTTGGATGAGCAGTTGAAGAACATTGTGCTGGTGGTAGACGGATTTTCTCGTTTTTCGGCAGAAGAAGAAGCTTTAGTAAGTGCTTTAAATGAACGGGTGTCGGAAATCCTGATTGGTGTATATGCCAGCAAGAAAGCTGTGCAAGCAGCCTATGCGGAAGGGAACGTTTATCAAGCCAACGTTGACTTTTTACGTCATTTATCAGCGCAGTTCCAGACTAAGGCTACTTATATTGGTCAAGAGCCAGTCTTGGACAGTATCGGTAAATTTTCAAAGAATATGGAAGCCTATTATGACTACAGCGGGACCATGCTTGACTTGACTCCAGCAGACCAAGAAAAAATCCAACTCTGGGAGGTTGTTAACCAAAAAGAAGAGGTGGAGCAAGTTGCGACTGCAATTCGTCAGCATGTGCATCAAGGTGCTCGCTATAAAGACATCTTGTTGCTCTTGGGTGATGTAGATAGCTATAAGTTGCAGATTGGCAAGATTTTTGACAAGTATGATATTCCTTACTATTTTGGCAAGGCAGAGGAGATGAGTCATCATCCGTTGGTCCATTTTGTGGAGTCCTTGGAACGCTTACGTCGCTATCGTTTCCGTGCGGAAGACCTGCTCAATCTCCTCAAATCTGGTTTGTACGCCAGCATCTCCCAAAAGGAGCTGGACCTATTTGAGTCTTACATCCTCTTTGCGGATATGAAGGGGCAGGCTGCTTTTTCGAGGGCTTTTTCGGTCAATGGCAGAGCAGACTATGATGCTGAAGTCATCAAGGAGAAAAGGCTTGTCTATGATTTGAATGTCTTGGAACCTCTACGTGCTAAGATTATGGAGCCTTTGAACCAGCTGTTTAAGGCAGGTCCCCAATCAGGTGCCAGTTTGCTTGAAAAATTCATGGCCTTTTTGGAGGCAATTGAGCTTCCTAAAAATATGGAAAAAATGTCTCGAAATTTGAGTGAAGTAGAGCAAGAAAAAGAAGAGCAGGTCTGGAAAAGTTTTACCCATATTCTAGAGAATTTTTATCAGATTTTCGGAAAAGAAAAATTAAAAATGGATGATTTTCTGGCTATTTTACAGGCTGGTATGCAGGCCAGTCACTATCGTACCGTTCCTGCAACGGTTGATGTGGTCAATGTTAAATCCTATGATTTGATTGAGCCGCACACTGCAAAGTATGTTTATGCTATCGGGATGGGACAGTCTAATTTTCCAAAAGTTGCTAAGAATACCAGTCTATTGACAGAAGAAGAGATGGAAAAAGTCAATCTTGTTTCGGCTAGTTCTTCACGTTTTGATTTGGTCAGCCGAGAGAATATCAAGAAGAACCATGCTGCTATGATGTCTCTGCTTAATTCTGCGACGGAACAGTTAGTTATTTCTACTCCTCAGATTTATAACGAAGGTGAAGATAGTCTCTCCCCTTATATTAAAATTCTCCAAAAAATGGGGCTGAAATCCGAAGAACGTGGTCGGATTAAAAGACTTAGTCCGCAAGACATCGGTCACTACAAGAGTCTCTTATCCCGATTGATTGAGTCGGAAAGACCATCTCTTGATAATGAAGAATGGGAAGGGCAGACGGCCTTCTGGACAGTCTTGGTTCGCCATTTGAAGAAGAAATTGGAGTCGCAAGGCATTGAAATTCCGGCCATTACTGGCGAAATTACTTCTAAACAACTTTCAAATGAAACCTTGGCTGCTTTATATCCAGAGGATAAGCCGCTCAATCTTTCAGCATCCAGCTTGACCAATTTCTACAATAACCAATATCTTTACTTTGTCCGTAATGTTCTTCGCCTGCGGGAACAGGAATCCATCCATCCGACTGCCTTTCAGCATGGTTTGTTCTTGCATCGGATTTTTGAACGAGTGGTCATGGACCAATCTGAGCTAGATTTTGATCAAAAAGTGGACAAGGCCATCCTGCGTACGCGTGACGAGGCAGAATTTGCTATGTTTTATAACCAGGATGCGGATGCTCGCTATACGGAGGAGGTGCTGGATAGGATTGCTCGCTCCAGTGCGACTATTTTGCGGGATAATGATTTGGTTGAAATTGATGGTCAGGAAAAGAGTTTCCGTCAGGATAAGGCGTTAGTTTTTGACCTTCAAAATGGCAAGAGTGTGCATGTAAATGGTACCATTGACCGCTTGGATACCTTGCAAATCAATCAGGCTGTCGGTGTTGTGGATTACAAGTCCAGTGACCAAAGCTTTTCAATCGGTGATTTTTACAATGGTCTCAAACCTCAGTTGGTGACCTACTTGGCAGCTTTACAAGAGCTGGATGAAACCAAGGATAAACCTGTTTTTGGAGCTATGTATTTGCATTTGCAGGATCCGATTATTAAATTAAAAGACACGAAGAATTTAGAACAGCTAGAAGTAGCTGCCAATACGAGCTTGGTTTACAAGGGACTTTTCTTGAAGGAGGAAAGTCTGGGTCTCAATCATTTTTATCAGACTCGTAACCAACTCTATACGGAAGATGAGTTTGTAGTTTTATTGAACCACAACCAAAAACTCTACAAACAAGCTGCCATGGACATCCTGGATGGTCGCTTTGCTATTAACCCTTATACCAAAGATGGGCGTTCGGTGGCAGGTGAGCAGCTGAAGGCAATCACTGGTTTTGAGGCGGATCGGCACATGGGAATGGCGCGGCGGATGGTCAAAGAGGCCAAGCGTCAAGATTGGATGGAACGAATGAAAGGAGGTCAGGACTAATGGCTTTTGAAGAATTTTTAAGTGCTGAAGAAATCAAGGCTATGCAGGTGGCGGAAGCCAATTCTGATAAGCAACAAAAACGCACACCTGAGCAGATTGAAGCCATCTACACACACGGTCAGAATGTTCTGGTCTCTGCATCGGCTGGGTCAGGAAAGACCTTCGTCATGGTTCAACGGATTTTGGATAAGTTGAAGCGTGGCGTCGGGATTGACCAGCTCTTTATCTCGACCTTTACAGTCAAAGCGGCTGGTGAATTGAAGGAGCGGATCGAAAAAAATCTCAATGAAACCATTGCGAAGACGACGGATATGGAATTGCGACGGCATTTGTCTGCCCAGTTGGCGGATTTGACCAAGGCGGATATTGGGACCATGGACTCCTTTACGCAGAAATTGGTGACAACCTATGGTTATAGCCTTGGTATTTCTCCGCAGTTTCGGATTTTACAGGATGAGACAGAAAAAGCGAGTCTGAAAAAAGAGGTTTTCGATCAGCTCTTTGCAGATTATCTTGAACAGGATGAAAATGGGGCATTCCGCAAACTGGTTCGCAATTTTTCAGGCAACCGTAAGGATAACAGTGGTTTTCGTCAGGTTGTTTATCAGGTGCATGATTTTAGCCAATCGACGAGCAGTCCAACTAAATGGCTGAAAGAGCAAGCTGTTCAAGCTGATTTGTATAGTCAAGAGCGTATTGAGCAGATGTTAGAGCAGGGCTTTAAGGAAAAAGTTTTAGAGAAGCTCTATCAAGCTGCGGATTTCTTCCGCTACCATGTGGAATGGGGCAGAAATGACTTTGGTTCTGCCAAGTATTTTTCAAGTGTTGAAGATGTAATCGAATTGTTAACCGGTATAGACCAACTGGAATCCAAGCAGTTGATGGAGCGGGTTGAAAGAATCCTTCTCATCAATGATCAGTCCAGAGGCAAGGGCCTGACCAATGCCAATCGACCAAAAGATGAGCATTTGATAGCCTTTAAAGAAGAATACAATGCTGGCAAGAGTCAGATTATCTCAGGACTACGAGATTTGGGTCAGGAAGTTTATGAATTGACCCTGCTGAAAGATTATCAGGATCAAGCTGTGCCCTTGCTGATATTATTACGTGACTTTGTCTTGGATTTTTCGCAGGCTTACCTGAATGTAAAAATCAAGGAAGCAGCCTTTGAATTTGGCGATATTGGGCATTTCGCTATTCGTATTTTAGAAGAAAATGCGGACATCCGCCAATTTTTCCAAGAAAAATACCACGAAGTCATGGTAGACGAGTACCAGGATAACAACCATAGCCAAGAGCGAATGCTGGACCTGCTGTCTAACGGTCACAACCGCTTTATGGTGGGCGACATTAAGCAATCCATCTATCGATTCCGTCAGGCGGATCCAATGATTTTCCAAGAGAAATTTGAACTGTATCAGGCAAATCCTCAGGCTGGAAAATTGATTTTGCTCAAGGAAAACTTCCGTAGTCAGATTGAGGTCTTGGAGGCAACAAATGCTATTTTCACGCGCCTGATGGACCGCCAAGTAGGGGAAATCAAGTATGATGACACCCACAGTCTAGTAGCAGGTAGTCCAGGTCAAAAAATTGCCCAGCCAAAGCATGAGATGGAATACTTCATTTACGACCAGCAGGAAAGCGCAAATTCTTCAATAGATGCTGAGGAGGAAACACCTCTGACTGCTGGTGAAATTGAGGTCGTTGCAAAAGAGATTATTCGTCTTCACAATGAAGAAGGAGCAGACTTCAAGGACATCACTCTATTGGTGCAAAAACGGACGCAAAATGACCTCATTATGTCCATTTTTGAAAAACATGGGATTCCTATTGTGGCAGATGGCGGAGCAGCCTCCTATCTGCAATCTTTAGAAGTCATGATCATGCTGGATACCTTGCGAGTTATCAATAACCCACTCAATGACTATGCCCTCGTTGCCTTACTTAAATCGCCTATGTTCCGATTTGATGAGGATGAGCTGACACGTATTTCCTTGCAGACTGGGACAGGATTCTTCTATCAAAAAATTGAAGTAGCCCAGCAAGAAAGTGGGCAACATCCTGAACTTATATCAAGAGAGTTGAAGAAGAAAATCACGGATTTCTTGTCTATTTTGGAAAACTGGCGTGCCTATGCCAAGCTGCATTCTATTTATGACTTGATCTGGAAGATTTTCAATGAAAAATTCTATTATGACTATGTCGGTGCTCTCCCAAATGGCAGCAAGCGTCAGACCAATCTATATGCACTAGGTCTGCGTGCCAACCAGTTTGAAAAAACAGGCTACAAGGGCTTGTCTCGCTTCATCGCCATGATTGACCGTGCCTTAGCAAATGACAAGGACTTGGCAGATGTACAAGAGTTTCTACCGCAAAATGCTGTACAGCTTATGACGATTCACAAGTCAAAAGGTTTGGAGTTTAAATATGTCTTCCTCATGAACATCGATAAGCGATTCAACTTGGAAGACCATTATCAGTCAGTCATCATCAGCCGGAAAAATGGTCTAGGCATTCAATATTTAGCGGATATGAAAGATAAGGTAAATAGCCCATTACCCCAGGTTCGAGTCTTAATGAACACCCTTCCTTATCAAAATAATCTCCAAGAGCTAAAAATTGCCAATCTTTCAGAACAAATGCGGTTGCTTTATGTTGCACTAACGCGTGCCGAGAAGAAGCTGTATCTGGTTGGAAAGGGCAATGCTGACAAGTTAGCTGAAAAATACGATGGTAAGAAGGAAGATGGCGTTCTCGCCCTATCAAATCGTGAAAGTATGGCGACCTTCCAAGACTGGATTCTAGCCATTGATGAGGCCTTCTCAGGAGAAGACTTGCACTTCAAGAAAGTCTTTGTAACGGATGAGGATTTGACGGAGGAGAAGATTGGTAAACTGAAATTGAAGAATAAGCTAGAAGATGCCAGCCTTAAAGATATTCGTCAATCAGAAGACATCGCCCAGGCCTTGGACCAGTTGTCTTCTGTCCAAGAGTTGAACGAACGCTATAAGGCTGCTATAGAATTACCAAGTTTACGGACTCCAAGTCAAATCAAGAAACTCTATGAGCCTGTCTTGGAACAAGAAGGCATGGAAGTCATGGAAAAATACCAGCCAAAACGGACCTTCAACTTACCAGATTTCTCCAAGAAACCAAAAATCACTGGAGCCCAAGTCGGTTCTGCAGTCCATGAACTCATGCAACGTTTGGATTTGTCTTGGTTGGTGACAGAAGATACGGTAAGAGAAGCTCTAGAAACTGTTCATGCTGAGCAAGCGATTAAAGATAAAATCAATCTTCAAATGATTTTGGATTTCTTTGATACAGACTTAGGAAGAGAAATTCTAGCAAATACGGACAAACTTCACCGAGAAGCTCCATTTGCAAGTTTGCAGACAGATTCTTTGTCACAGGAACAATTTGTCCTTCGTGGGATTATCGATGGCTACCTGCTATATGATGATCATATTGTACTCTTTGATTACAAGACAGACAAATATGACCAACCAAGCCAACTCAGCCAACGTTACCAAGCTCAAATGCAACTCTATGCCGAGGCATTGAAAAAAGCCTACAAGATAAATCGTGTAGACTGCCATTTGATTTTGCTTGGTGGGGAGAAGATTGAAGTGGTAGAGGTCAATTTGAAGGGTAAGTCTTCATTATTGTAGGTACTGGATAGAGAATAGGAGATCATATGTCACGTAAACAATTGGTTACACTTACGAATATGTGTATGATAGAGGATCAGGATGAAAATGTAGTAGTTCAGATTCGAGATCCTAAACGGTATAGTTGGTCTGGCGTAGCATTTCCAGGTGGACATATTGAAGAAGGTGAGAATTTCTCTGACTCTGTTATACGTGAGGTTTTTGAAGAGACTGGCTTGACGATTTCAAATCCCCGCTTGGTTGGTACTAAGCACTGGCCTGACAAAGAAGGACATCGCTATATTGTCTTTCTTTATAAGGCTACAGAGTTTTCAGGAACTATCCACTCAACAGAAGAGGGAGAAGTTCGATGGGTTAAGAAATCCGAACTGAGTCAATTGGAATTAGCCTATGATTTGCTTGAAATCGTAAAAGTCATGGATGACCCAACCTTATCTGAATTCTTTTACACCAAGAAGGACCAAACTGGGGAATGGGACCGGAATTTTAGGTGAGGGTTATGAACCGCTTCGAAAACGTTTTCGATTCTTGAATGTAGAATACTAATACTCAATGGAATTCAAAATCCGACTTGCTCCAAAGGTTCGGGGAACCTTTGCAGGTTGGAAATAGGCGAACGTAGTTCGTTTCGCTCTGATGAAAATAGAACTCTGTTCCTTTTAAATTTCAAGGAAACAGGCTGTCAAGTTCCGCTGGAGCTTGACACTCATCATGAAAAGTCAACAAGGTCTGATTTTGATTTTCGAAGAGTGTAAAAAAACAGATTGAGTTTTCCTTGTGATACCCAATCTGTTTTTGATTTCTTGAGGAGATGAATTAAAGGAGTTTTTGACGTTCCTTTTCCAAGTAACGATATCTGTAAACTGCAAAGTGTTCAATAAGACGTTAAGCAAATCTGCCGAGTACGATGAATATTATAATTGCAAATAATTGTGTTAAAGTGGTTTGTAAGAAAAATTTCATCACAATGAAAATGACTACAAAACCCAAAACCCACCACCAAAGAGTCTGTAAAGGAGTATAAGGTTCATTTTCATCAAAATCTTATTTGAAATATGTATACTAGAAACAGTTAGATTCCCTAAGACAAAGAGAAAATAGGACACAAACGGATTAAAAAAAGTGAATATAGGAAAAAATTACTTAAAATTGTTAAAGTGAGTAACCATAAGAAAGTTGGCACTTTTAAGATGAAGTATTTCATTCCATTACCTCCCGAAATTAGTATATTAAACATTAAACAGGGAGACAAGTATTTATGTGTTTTTATCGGCCAGAAGTATTTTCAGTAGCTCCGCTAGTCACTTCTGCACTGGAAGTAGTAGTTGAACTTGTTTCACTGCTTGTTCCTGTTGTGGAGGAATCGGTAGGAGAGGAGGAGACTTCTGATGTTGCTGTTGAGCTACTTGTAGTTGTTTGAGTAGTCTCATCTGCTGTTGATGTAGATGAGTTGGTTGAAGAACTACTGGTCGTTCCTTCTTGATTAGAACTTTGTATATCAGTATTAGAAGGCACTTGTAGAGTTGAGCTGCTTGTATTTGACACTGATTGAGCAGATGATTTGGAGCTAAAGGTGTAAATCGTAATGCATGCAGTGATAATCCCTAAAATGGATCCAATAAAGGTCAGAACCTTTTGGAAATGGGAAAGTCCAGCGACTTTTCTTGTATTTTCTTTTTTTGAACGTGTATTCATGGTATACCTCCGAACCTAGTGTATGAAATGAAGTTTAAATCTAACTTAAAGAGTGGAAACAAGATGTGAAACGTGATAAAATAGGACCATTGCAAACAAAGGAATGAAAATAATGATCTATTTCGATAACGCAGCCACAACACAGACTCAGCCAGAAGTTATTAAAACGTACACGGAAGTTGCTACGAAAATTTGGGGAAATCCCTCCAGCCTGCACAACCTTGGCACACAGGCGACACGAATCCTAGAAGCATCCCGTAGGCAAATAGCAGAGCTATTGGGGAAAGAAAGCAAGGAAATCTTTTTTACTTCAGGCGGTACAGAAGGTGATAACTGGGTCATTAAAGGTGTCGCATTTGAGAAAGCACATCTGGGTAAGCACATCATCGTTTCAGCTATCGAGCATCCAGCGGTAAAAGAGTCAGCACTTTGGCTCAAAACACAAGGTTTTGAGGTGGATTTGGCTCCGGTCAATACCCAAGGTTTTGTTGATGTTTCAGCTTTGGAGACTTTGATTCGTCCAGATACCACACTGGTTTCTGTCATGGCCGTCAACAATGAAATTGGTGCCATTCAGCCGATTCAGGAAATTTCACATCTTCTAGCTGATAAACCCACCATCTCCTTCCATGTGGACGCTGTGCAGGCTATCGGCAAGATGCCAATGGAACAGTATCTGACAGACCGAGTTGATTTTGCTAGTTTTTCAGGTCACAAATTCCATTCTGTAAGAGGTGTAGGGTTCGTCTATATCAAAGCAGGTAAGAAAATCGCTCCGCTATTGACAGGCGGAGGTCAGGAAAGCGATAAGCGCTCAACTACGGAAAATGTAGCTGGTATTGCCGCGACAGCTAAGGCGCTCCGCTTGACCCTGGACAAGGCAGCAGATAGCCAGAAGCAACTGGCAGCTATGAAGCAGATTCTGGTGGATGAATTGAGCAAGTATCAAGATGTGACGGTCTTTTCTGGAATTGAAAACTTTGTACCTAGTATATTGACCTTTGGAATTAAGAATATTCGTGGTGAAGTCATTGTTCATGCTTTTGAGGACCATCAGATTTATATTTCAACTACATCTGCCTGCTCGTCTAAGGCAGGGAAACCTGCGGGTACACTAATTGCCATGGGTGTTCCGCAGAAGTTGGCACAAACTGCAGTCCGTGTCAGCTTGGATGGTGACAACGATATGGGTCAAATCGAACAATTTCTCACGATTTTTAAACAAATTTATCACAATACACAGAAAGTAAGGTAGAATGAATTATTCAGAAATTATGATTCGCTATGGCGAATTGTCAACCAAAGGGAAAAACAAGATGCGGTTTGTCAACAAACTCCGCAACAATATCAAGCACGTCCTTTCTGTTTACCCAGAAGTGACGGTTTATTTTGATCGTGACCGTGGTCATGTCTATTTGAATGGGGCGGATTATCAGGAAGTTTCAGCATCTTTGAAAAAGATTTTTGGTATCCAAAATTTTGCGCCATCTTATAAGATTGAAAAGTCTGTTCCAGCTTTGAAAGAAGCGGTTCAAGACATCATGAAAAACATTTATAAGGACGGTATGACGTTTAAGATTGCTGCGCGTCGTAGTGACCACAATTTTGAATTGGACAGCCGTGATCTAAACCAAGTCCTTGGAGATGCGGTTTGCACAGCTATTCCAAATGTGCAGGTGCAAATGAAGTCACCAGATATTACTTTGCGAGTGGAGATTCGTCCTGACGCTGCTTACATTTCCCATGAAGAAATCAAGGGAGCAGGTGGTCTGCCAGTTGGAACATCTGGAAAAGGAACGCTTATGTTATCAGGGGGAATTGATTCGCCTGTTGCGGGCTATTTGGCTCTCAAACGTGGGGTTGAAATCGAAGCCCTCCACTTTGCTAGCCCGCCTTATACGAGTCCAGGTGCACTTAAGAAAGCCCATGATTTGACTCGAAAATTAACTGCCTTTGGTGGTAATATCACCTTTATCGAAGTGCCGTTTACAGAAATTCAGGAAGAAATCAAGGAAAAGGCACCTGAAGCATATTTGATGACCTTGACACGTCGTTTCATGATGCGGATTACAGACCGAGTTCGTGAAGAACGTGGTGCCATGGTTATTATCAATGGTGAAAGTCTAGGACAAGTGGCAAGTCAGACCTTGGAATCCATGCAGGCCATCAATGCTGTGACCAATACACCTGTTATTCGTCCAGTCGTTACCATGGACAAGTTGGAAATCATTGATATTGCGCAAGAAATTGATACCTTTGATATTTCCATTCAGCCATTTGAGGATTGCTGTACCATCTTTGCCCCTGACCGTCCAAAAACTAATCCTAAAATCAAGAATGTCGAGCAATACGAAGCACGTATGGATGTAGAAGGATTGGTAGAACGTGCTGTTGCAGGAATTATTGTGACAGAGATTACTCCAAAAGTGGAAGCGAAAGATGAGATTGACAATTTAATCGAAGATTTACTGTAAACTGTTGATGAAGTTTAATGCCTGACACTGTTGGGAAAGAATAGACAGCTTTAGAAAGAAATTCATTCAGCGCATCAAATGAAGGTTAGTTTTGACATGTTTTGATGCGTTTTTTAATTATTTGACTTAGGTGTCGTTACCTTTATAACCTAACGTTCGGAAAAAATCGAATTTTTGTGGTATAATTGACTTTCGAAAAAGATAAGAAGGAGTTTTTATGAAAAAAGGAGCCCTAACAGGTTTACTACTGTTTGGTATGTTTTTTGGTGCAGGAAATTTGATATTTCCTCCAGCGCTCGGTATTTTGTCTGGTGAACATTTCTGGCCAGCCATTTTAGGATTTGTTGTATCTGGTGTCGGTATTGCCGTGATTGCTTTGATTGTAGGAACACTTAACCCTAAAGGGTACGTGCATGAGATCTCACGTAAGATTTCACCCTTGTTTGCTACTGTTTATCTTGTTGCTTTGTACTTGGCAATTGGACCATTTTTTGCAATTCCACGTACAGCTACAACGTCATTTGAGGTTGGAATTGCTCCATTGTTGGGCGATGCGAATCTGGGTCCATGGTTGTTTGGTTTTACAGCTTTTTACTTTGTGGCAGCTTATCTGATTGCCCTCAATCCATCTCAGATTTTAAACAGTATCGGACGTATTTTAACGCCTGTTTTTGCGATTTTGATTGTGATTTTAGTGGTGCTAGGTGTTGTTAAATATGGTTCTACTAATCCACTTCCTGCAGCCGATGCTTACTCAGCTGGACAGGCATTTGGTACAGGATTTATTGAAGGATACAACACCCTTGATGCCCTTGCCGCAATTGCTTTTAGCGTTGTAGCGGTTAATACCTTAAAACAACTTGGTTTCTCCAGCAAGAAAGAATATGTTTCAACTATATGGTCTGTTGGCTTTGTTGTAGCCTTAGCATTCTCAGCACTATATGTCGGTTTGGCTTTCCTAGGTAATCATTTCCCAGTGCCTGCTGATGTTTTGGCTTCCGATACCAACAAGGGTGTTTACATTCTTTCGCAAGCAACACAGGCTATTTTTGGACCAGGTGCACAAATTTTCTTAGCTGTTATGGTTATCGTTACTTGCTTTACGACGACGGCTGGCTTGATTGTTTCTTCAGGTGAATTTTTCGCTGAGCGTTTTCCATGTTTTGGCTACAAAGTATATGCGACTATCTTTACTTTGATTGGCTTTGGGATTTCCAACCTCGGTTTGAACAATATCATCACCTTCTCTGTTCCAGTTCTTTTGGTTCTCTATCCAATTACTATCTGTATTGTCTTGATTACCATTGTTAACAAATTTGTACCGCTTTCGACCTATGGTATGCAATTAACTGTGGGACTAGTGGCAGCTTTGTCATTGGTAGAAGTTTTAGCGAGACAATTCAACTGGACTGCTGTTTCAAAAATCATCTCAGCTCTGCCATTGGCTGGACAATCACTAACTTGGTTATTACCAGCTCTTGTCGGAATCGTCCTCTCTCTATTCTTACCAAACAAGCAGGAGAGCGAAGTTTTTGAAATGTAAGAAAAGTGATACAGAACACTTGCATTTGCAGGTGTTTTTGTTATAATAGGACTGTTGACTATGTATGCACATTTCCTGTGCAACCGCACGAATGCCGTTGCTCTGCAAAAATTAAGCTCTAACGTCGTTGTCTTAACTTGGTGAAACTAAGTTCTACCTGCGACGACACGAACTATGTTCGTTACATTTCCAACCTTCAATAGTCTATCCTTAGACTATTGAAGCTAGTCTGAACTTAATTTTTATTGAGCAAGATAAAGTGGTTCGACCCACGGTACTAGGCGAGTCTTCACATCTAATTCGGGCAAGACCCAAAAATCATAGGAGGTGCATAATGAGCACATACGCAATCATTAAAACTGGCGGCAAACAAGTTAAAGTTGAAGTCGGTCAAGCTATCTACGTTGAAAAATTGAACGTTGAAGCAGGTCAAGAAGTTACTTTCGAAGAAGTAGTTCTTGTTGGTGGTGAGAAAACTGTTGTGGGTACTCCACTTGTAGCAGGCGCTACTGTTGTTGGTACTGTTGAAAAACAAGGTAAACAGAAAAAAGTTGTTGCCTTCAAGTACAAACCTAAAAAAGGTAGCCACCGCAAACAAGGTCACCGTCAACCTTACACAAAAGTTGTTATCAACGCTATCAACGCTTAAGGCGTAGCTTGAAGCAATCATTACAGAAATTCGGAGGAATAACATATGTTAAACTTGAATCTTGCTAACTTGCAATTTATGGCCCACAAAAAAGGTGGAGGTTCAACGTCAAACGGTCGTGACTCACAAGCGAAACGCCTTGGTGCGAAAGCTGCTGACGGCCAAACTGTATCAGGTGGTTCAATCCTTTACCGCCAACGTGGTACAAAAATCTACCCAGGAGCTAACGTAGGACGTGGTGGAGATGATACTCTTTACGCTAAAGTAGAAGGCGTTGTACGCTTCGAACGTAAAGGTCGCGATAAGAAACAGGTATCTGTTTACCCAATCGCAAAATAAGGTCTAGAAACCTTATATTACAAGGCTTTCCGAGTTTTCGGAAGGCCTATTTTTTTGATTTGATACTCACCGTGATACCCATATTTCAAAAACCAATGTAGGAAGCGAACTTGTCGGCAATTTCATTCTTTGCTTTTTGAGTAACATGAGCGTAGATGTCCATGGTTGTTTGGATGTTTTCGTGTCCGAATCTTTCTTGATAGTAGCACCAGCTTCAAACAAAAGGGAGCAGTGGGTGTGTCTAAATCCATGTGGGGTAATTCTTTTGAAGTCTGGATATTTTCTCCAAACATTTGAAAATCAATCTTTTGATTGTTATTTTTTTAATGATTAGAAAAAGATACTATACAACTTTGGACTGATGATTGTTGAAATGTGTATTTTAACCCTTGGTCTTTCATCTCTTTATAGGTTGGTATAGAAGTGACGCTTTATGGTGTAATTTGAAGTCTCCCAAAATCTACATATTTCTGGTATAATAGAAAAAGTAGTATAAAAGAGGATTTTACGATGAATATTCAACAATTACGATACGTAGTAGCTATTGCTAATAGTGGAACGTTTCGAGAAGCAGCGGAAAAGATGTATGTTTCTCAGCCAAGTTTATCCATTTCTATTAAAGATTTGGAAACAGAGCTTGGTTTTCAAATCTTTAGTCGAACCAGTTCTGGCACCTTTTTAACGCAAAAAGGGATGGATTTTTATGAAAAAGCTCAAAATTTGGTAAAAGGTTTTGATCAGTTTGAACATCTTTACTTGCAACCTGAAGAAGGTGAGAAAACTTTTTCTATTTCTAGTCAACACTATGACTTTTTGCCTCCATTGATTACCGAGTTTTCTAGGCAACATCCACAATATCCTCATTTTCGTATTTTTGAATCAACCACAGCACAAATTTTAGATGAGGTTGCGCAAGGATATAGTGAATTAGGTATTATCTATTTAAATGATAAAAATACTAAAGGTATCATGCAAAAGTTAGATAAACTTCATTTGCAAGCGATTGATTTATCTGATTTTCAAACACATATCTACCTTCGGGAAGATCATCCCTTGACAAATAAAGAGGAGATTGAACCAGCAGATTTGGTTGGTTTACCGACTGTTCGATTTACCCAAGAGAAGGAAGCCTATCTATATTATTCAGAAAATCTGATTGACACCTCTGACTCATCAGTAGTTTTTGACGTGACAGATCGAGCTACCTTAAATGGCATTTTAGAACGTACAGACGCTTATGCGACTGGTTCGGGTTACTTGGATGATGAGAGTGTGAATGGGATTACAGTGATACCATTTAAAGGAAAAGTTGACAATCGCATGGTCTACGTTAAACGTGCGAGTGATGAATTGAGTCAATGCGCACAGGATTTTGTGGAGACTTTGCATTCATATTTTGATAAAAAGAAGGAAGAACATGCGTAAATTTGGGTTTCCGCTCCTTGTGGCGGTTTTAATTGCTATTGATCAATATGTGAAAGCTTGGACAGTTGCGAATATTGAGTTAGATTCAGTAAGAAAATTTTTACCTGGTTTCATGAGTTTGGCCTATTTACGCAACTATGGTGCAGCTTGGTCGATTTTGCAAAATCAACAATGGTTTTTTACGATAGTAACTATTGTTGTAATGATTGGGCTGGTTTGGTACTATATTCGACAAATAAAAGGAAGTCTATGGACATTATTCAGTCTTTCTTTGATGATGGCTGGAGCTTTGGGTAACTTTATTGACCGTGTTCGTTTGGGGTATGTTGTTGATATGTTTCACCTGGATTTTATAAATTTTCCGATTTTTAATGTCGCTGATATGTGCTTGTCGGTTGGTGTTGGATTGTTATTTATATGTATATTGAAAGAAGAGTATGATGAAAATAAAGGTTGAAACAGGCGGTGTTCGTCTGGATAAGGCATTGTCAGAATTGACAGAGCTATCTCGTTCGGTGGCAAATGACCAAATCAAGGCTGGTCAGGTATTGGTCAATGGTCAAGTAAAGAAGGCAAAATATACTGTACAAGAAGGGGATATCATTACCTATCAAGTACCAGAAATTGAAGAAATTGATTATGTCGCTGAAGATATTCCTTTAGATATTGTTTATCAAGATGAAGATGTTGCTGTTGTCAACAAACCTCAAGGAATGGTTGTGCACCCTTCAGCTGGACATACTTCCGGGACCTTAGTTAATGCTCTTCTATACCATGTCAAAGACTTGTCTGGCATCAACGGTGTCCTTCGTCCTGGGATTGTTCATCGAATCGATAAGGATACCTCAGGTTTATTAATGATTGCTAAAAATGATGAGGCCCATACAAAACTTGCAGCTGAATTGAAAGATAAAAAATCCCTTCGCAAGTATTGGGCCATTGTACATGGAAACCTTCCAAATGATCGTGGAGTCATTGAAGCTCCTATTGGTCGTTCTGAAAAGGATCGTAAGAAACAGGCTGTGACGGCAAAAGGGAAAAAAGCGGTCACGAGATTTCAAGTATTGGAACGATTTGATGACTATACCTTAGTTGAATTAACATTAGAAACAGGTAGAACCCACCAAATTCGGGTTCACATGGCTTATATTGGTCATCCAGTTGCTGGGGACGAAGTTTATGGTCCGCGAAAAACTTTAAAAGGAAATGGCCAATTTCTCCATGCCAGAACTCTTGGATTCACTCATCCTAGAACTGGAGAGGTAGTTGCTTTTACAGCAGAAGCGCCAGCTATTTTTCAGGATACACTAGAATATCTCCGCCGAACTGCTAAAGGCCAAGGGGCTCTAGAACAGACCATTCTCTGAAAAAATAGTGAAAATTTCAGTTTGGTGAATGGTTTTGGTCTACTTGCTCATTTTTTTAAAAAGATGATAGACTAGTACAGATAATATTTGAGGAGACAATGAATGGAAACTTTACCAAATTGCCCAAAATGCAATTCTGAATACGTTTATGAGGATGGAGCACTATTAGTTTGCCCTGAATGTGCCTATGAATGGAACCCAGCTGATGTGGCTGAAGAAGAAAACGGTCCAGTGGCCATCGATGCAAATGGCAATCGTTTGGCTGATGGGGATACTATTACACTTATAAAAGACTTGAAAGTCAAGGGTTCACCTAAGGATTTGAAGCAAGGTACACGTGTAAAAGGGATTCGTATCGTCGAAGGTGACCACAACATTGATTGCAAAATCGATGGGTTCGGTGCGATGAAGTTAAAATCTGAGTTCGTTAAGAAAATTTAGTATAGATTTGGAAAGGACTGGTTCACCAGTCTTTTCGTGTTTTTGAAAGGATATTATGAAACATCAAAGTATTTTGTTTTACAGTCGGTGTCTGCTGGCTATTTTAGCTGTTACTGGTACAGCTTTAGAGATTACCAAGTACGGCATCGGTATGCTTATGTATTACACAGTGCAGTCTAACTTACTCGTCTCCCTGTTTGCTGTGTATATGGTTTATGCCATGTTCAAGGGAAACGATTTACAAGGTCCTCAGTTCCTTCGAATAAAGGCTGCGGTAACAATGTCAATAATGATTACCTGTGTGGTCTATCATTTTATGTTGGCACCACTGGCCGAAGATTTTTGGCGTGTTGAAAATATACTTTGCCACTATATTGTTCCTTTATACTTTTTGTTGGATACCATCTTACTGGATCATCAGCGCCAGTATAAATGGTTTGATCCGATTTGGTGGACGTTATTACCAGTTCTGTATATGATTTTTGGGTTAGTCAATGGCTTTTTCCTCAAGATTCCAATTCCGGATGCCAAGGATAGTCCATTTGCCTATTTCTTTTTAAATGTGCCAAAATATGGCTGGTCGTATGTATTGACCTATGTAGGAATTATTTTTGCAGCCTATCTTATCTGCGGATTTGGATTAGCTGGAATCAAGTGTCTACGTGTTGCACCAAATAAACAGTTTAAAAATAATTTCCACTAAAAACCGAAAGTTAGTATTTTTTTCAACAAAAAAATTGTCAAGGACAGTATTTTATGCTATACTCTGCTTAATAAATCCTTTAATACCTGTCCAGAGAGGCAGACAAGGAGTCGGATGATCATGAGGCTGGTTTTGATTGTCTTTTAGTTTACTTTTGATAATGAGCAAGATTCTCAGGATTGGGAAATAGGAAACAATGTTTTTTATTCGTTGCCATAATAATCGTAGGACTCAAAGACCATATTAGCTGATATTTTCAAAGTCTCCTTGGAAAAGGAGACTTTTTCTATATTTTTTGGAGGTCTTATGAAGACAAAAGAAATCGTTGATGATATGACCATGAAGCGGGCGATTACCCGCATCACATATGAAATTATCGAACGCAACAAAAATTTAGACAATATCGTTCTTGCTGGCATTAAAACACGAGGTGTTTTTATAGCTAAGCGAATTCAAGAAAGGCTGAAGCAAATTGAGGGGATTGATGTACCTTTGGGTGAATTAGACACCAAGCCTTTCCGAGATGATGTGAAAGTTGAAGAAGATACAACGAATTTTACTGCGGATGTCAATGATCGGGATGTTATCTTGGTAGATGATGTACTCTATACTGGACGTACCATTCGTGCAGCAATTGATAATATTGTGTCACTTGGAAGACCCGCTCGCGTTAGTTTGGCTGTATTGGTTGACCGCGGTCATAGAGAATTACCGATTCGTGCAGATTATGTTGGAAAAAATATTCCAACAAGTCGGACAGAGGAAATCATCGTTCATATGACGGAAATTGACCAACAAGATGCTGTTTTATTAGTAGAAGCGGAATAAGTCAAGTAGATTAAAGGCGGTAAGTATCATGACAATTGTAGATGGTAAAGTATCTCTAAAACATTTGGTGACTATGGAAACACTTTCAAATGAAGAAGTGCTGGGACTTATCCAACGGGGATTAGCTTTCAAAAAAGGTGAGCCTGTTGCTTTATATCGTAAATATTATGCCTCAAATTTGTTCTTTGAGGATTCAACACGCACTCACAAATCATTTGAAATGGCTGAACTTAGATTAGAAATGGGAATCATAGATTTCGATGCCCGCACGAGTTCGGTAAATAAAGGCGAAACCCTTTATGATACAATTCTAACCATGTCGGCATTAGGGGTCGATATTTGTGTGATTCGACACTCAGAGGTAGATTACTACAAACAATTGATTGATAGTCCGACAATACAGACTTCAATTGTCAATGGAGGAGATGGTTCAGGTCAGCATCCGAGTCAATCTCTGCTTGATCTGATGACAATCTATGAAGAATTTGGCAGCTTTGAACAGTTAAAAATCGCTATTGCAGGGGACATCACTCATTCGAGAGTTGCTAAATCAAATATGCAAATTCTCAAACGATTGGGAGCTGATATTTACTTTACTGGTCCTGAAGAATGGTATGCGGAAGAATTTGATATTTATGGTAAACATGTAAATATTGATGATATTATTGAAGAATTAGATGTCTTGATGTTGCTCCGTGTTCAACACGAACGACATGATGGGTCAGAAAGTTTTTCAAAAGAACATTACCATCGTTTGCATGGATTAACTGAGGATAGGTATAAACGACTAAAAGAACAGACAATTGTAATGCATCCAGCACCTGTTAATCGTGATGTAGAAATTGCTGATCTCTTGGTTGAGGCACCTAAATCTCGCATTGTTCGACAAATGCAAAATGGTGTATTTGTTCGAATGGCTATCTTAGAAGCGATAGTGAATGGCAAGGCATAAAAGTTTCCCTTGCACTAGCTTAACAGTTCATCTATTATCGAGCTGAACTGTTAAGCGTCGGACTTATCTTATTTAATGTCAACCTGTGAGTTGACAAATAGAAAGGAGAAGGGGTGTTCTGTTGCTCGGATTTTGTAATTGAATTCGGGCTACGGACTGGGTCAAAAAGATAGTTTTTCCTCGAACGCAAGTGTTCTTGAACAAACTCCTATTTTGACTGTGTCCGCTTAACGCCCTTAATATCTTATTATTATGTCAAAAAGACGATTAATTTTGGAAGATGGAACTATTTTTGAAGGGGAAGCCTTTGGTTCCGAATTAGATGTGACTGGTGAACTGGTTTTTTCAACGGGCATGACAGGTTACCAAGAGTCCATTACAGACCAATCATATAATGGTCAAATTTTAACATTTACATATCCTTTGGTAGGGAATTATGGTGTCAACCGTGATGATTATGAGTCCATTAATCCAACTTGTAAAGGAGTAGTTGTTAGTGAGTGGGCCAGACGGGCAAGCAACTGGCGGAACCAACTAACACTAGATGAATTTTTAAAAGCAAAAAATATTCCAGGGATTTCTGGTATCGATACGCGTGCCTTAACAAAAATTATTCGTAAACATGGGACTATGAAGGCAACAATTGCAAATGTGGGTGATTCCATTGAGCATTTGACAGATCAGTTGCGTGCGACAGTATTACCGACCAACAATATTGAGCAAGTATCAACGAAAACAGCTTATCCTGCTCCAGGAATTGGGCGTAGCGTGGTCTTGGTTGATTTTGGTTTGAAGCATTCAATCTTACGTGAATTGTCTAAGCGTGAATGCAATGTTACTGTAGTTCCATTTGATACGACAGCAGAAGAAATCTTAGCACTCTCTCCAGATGGTGTGATGTTGTCCAATGGTCCTGGAAATCCAGATGATGTACCCGAAGCGTTGGAGATGATTCGTAGTATCCAAGGGAAAATCCCTATTTTTGGAATTTGTATGGGCCATCAATTGTATGCTAAGGCATATGGTGCTAAGACGTATAAGATGAAATTTGGACACCGTGGTTTCAACCATGCCGTTAGAGAAATTGTAACTGGTCGTGTAGACTTTACAAGCCAAAACCATGGTTTTGCGGTTTCGCGTGAAGATTTGCCGGATTGTCTCATGATTACGCATGAAGAAATCAACGATAAATCGGTCGAGGGTGTGCGTCATAAATACCTTCCAGGATTCTCGGTACAATTTCACCCAGATGCAGCACCTGGTCCTCATGATGCTAGCTATCTTTTTGATGAATTCATGGACTTGATGGACTCATTTAAACAAGAGCACGAGTGACAAACAAAATGTAGTGCGACTTCAAGATTACATGCGCGTATGCAATTGTCCACTAAGCTGAAAAGTTGAGTCGAATTTTGAGAACTAGTGCTGAATTCTCGATCAATTGCTAGCTTAGACACTAGTTTTAAAACCTCAATTATGATTGAATCGAGATTTCAGACATCGGTTGTTTATTTCATTCTATCCGGAGAGATAGAAAATAGAAAGACAAGGGACAGGTCAATGGTTGCGAGCAACTCATTTCTCTACGCCTGCCTCTATTGGAGGTCGACTATCCCTTGCACTACAAAGATGGGACTGAGTGGCTGAAAACCCTATTTGCGGACCCTGCCTCTATTGGAGGTCAGGCTATCCCTTGTACTAGCTTAACAGTTCATCTATTATCGAGCTGAACTGTTAAGCTTCGGACTTATCTTATTTAATGTCAACCTGTGAGTTGACAAATAGAAAGGAGAAGGGGTGTTCTGTTGCTCGGATTTTGTAATTGAATTCGGGCTACGGACTGGGTCAAAAAGATAGTTTTTCCTAGAACGCAAGCGTTCTTCGTCAAACTCCTATTTTGACTGTGTCCGCTTAACGCCCTTAATATCTTAAAATTATGCCTAAACGTACGGATATTAATAAAATTATGGTGATTGGGTCTGGTCCCATTGTGATTGGTCAGGCTGCTGAGTTTGACTATGCTGGGACACAGGCTTGTCTAGCTTTGAAAGAAGAAGGCTATAGCGTTGTCTTGGTCAATTCAAATCCTGCAACAATCATGACAGATAAAGAAATCGCTGATAAGGTTTACATTGAACCTATCACGATTGAATTTGTTACACGTATTTTGCGGAAAGAGCGTCCAGATGCTATCTTACCAACACTCGGTGGTCAAACTGGTCTAAATATGGCTATGGAACTTTCTAAAGCTGGTATTTTAGAAGAACTTGGTGTTGAGTTATTGGGAACTAAGCTGTCAGCAATTGATCAGGCTGAGGATCGTGATTTATTCAAACAGTTGATGGAGGACCTGAAGCAGCCTATTCCAGAATCTGAGATAGTAACAACAGTTGAAGAAGCTTTATCTTTTGCTAAGACTATCGGCTATCCAGTCATTGTTCGTCCAGCTTTTACCTTAGGAGGTACTGGTGGCGGTATGTGTAGCAACGAATCAGAGTTGAAAGAAATCGCTGAAAATGGATTGAAACTTTCACCTGTTACTCAATGTTTGATTGAGCGGTCGATTGCTGGATACAAAGAAATTGAGTACGAAGTGATGCGTGATGCTGCGGATAATGCCCTTGTTGTATGTAACATGGAAAACTTTGACCCTGTTGGAATTCATACAGGTGACTCGATTGTATTTGCGCCAACTCAGACGCTTTCAGATATTGAAAATCAAATGCTACGTGATGCCAGTCTGACAATCATTCGTGCCTTGAAAATCGAAGGTGGTTGTAATGTTCAGTTGGCTTTAGATCCACATAGTTTCAAATACTACGTCATTGAGGTAAATCCACGTGTTTCTCGTTCATCAGCCTTAGCTTCAAAAGCAACAGGTTATCCAATTGCCAAATTAGCTGCTAAAATTGCTGTCGGTTTTACCTTGGATGAGATGGTTAACCCTGTAACTGGAACAACTTACGCTATGTTTGAGCCAGCACTCGACTACGTTGTTGCTAAAATTCCTCGCTTCCCATTTGATAAATTTGAAAAAGGGGAACGTCGCCTTGGTACACAGATGAAAGCAACTGGGGAAGTGATGGCAATAGGTCGTAACATTGAAGAAAGTCTTCTGAAGGCTTGTCGTTCCTTGGAAATTGGTGTTTACCACAATGAAATGCCTGAGCTAAGTCACTTGTCTGATGATGCTTTAGTAGAAAAAATTGTTAAGGCTCAAGATGACCGCCTTTTCTATCTTTCAGAAGGTCTAAGAAGAGGATACACTGTTGAAGAGCTTGCTCAATTAACGAAAATTGATATCTTCTTCCTTGATAAACTGCTTCATATATTAGAAATCGAGCAGGAATTAGCCATCAATCATGATAATATTGATTTGCTGAAAAAAGCTAAAAAATATGGCTTTGCAGATCGTAAAATTGCAGAACTTTGGGGTAGAACAGTATCCTATATTCGTCAGTTGCGTACAGATCATAAGATTATTCCTGTTTATAAGATGGTGGACACTTGTGCAGCTGAATTTGAAAGTTCAACACCTTATTTCTATTCAACATATGAGTGGGAAAATGAATCCATTCGGTCTGAAAAAGAATCTGTCCTTGTGTTAGGATCAGGTCCGATTCGGATTGGGCAGGGTGTTGAGTTTGACTACGCGACAGTCCATTCGGTAAAAGCCATTCAGGACGCAGGCTATGAAGCGATTATTATGAATTCAAACCCTGAAACAGTTTCGACAGACTTCTCTGTTTCTGATAAGTTATATTTTGAGCCTCTGACTCTTGAAGATGTCCTCAACGTGATTGACTTGGAACAACCAAAAGGTGTTATCGTTCAATTCGGTGGACAGACTGCGATCAACTTGGCAGAACCATTGGAAAAAGCTGGTATTCCTATCCTGGGTACGCAAGTGGCTGATTTGGATCGAGCTGAAGATCGTGATTTGTTTGAAAAAGCCTTGAAAAATTTGGGTATTCCACAACCGCCTGGGCAAACTGCAACAAATGAAGAGGAAGCGATAGAAGCAGCTCGCAAGATTGGATTCCCTGTGCTTGTACGGCCATCTTATGTTTTGGGTGGTCGCGCGATGGAAATTGTTGAAAATGAAAATGACCTACGTTCTTATATGCGAACAGCAGTTAAGGCATCGCCAGAACACCCTGTCTTGGTCGACTCATATATTGTAGGTCGTGAATGTGAAGTGGATGCTATATCAGATGGTACTGATGTTTTAATTCCTGGTATCATGGAGCACATTGAACGTGCTGGGGTTCACTCAGGAGACTCAATGGCAGTTTATCCACCACAGACTTTATCGAAAAAGGTGCAAGAAACGATTGTGGATTATACAAAACGTCTAGCTATCGGCTTGAACTGTATTGGTATGATGAATATTCAGTTTGTCATCAAAGACGAAATAGTTTATGTCATTGAGGTAAATCCACGTGCCAGTCGTACGGTTCCATTCTTGTCAAAAGTAACAGATATTCCGATGGCGCAAGTGGCAACGAAATTGATTTTGGGGCAACGCCTTTCAGAACTTGGTTATGAAGATGGACTCTATCCTGAAAGTCAACAAGTCCATGTCAAAGCTCCTGTCTTCTCATTCTCAAAATTAGCTAAAGTAGATAGTCTTTTAGGCCCAGAAATGAAGTCAACTGGTGAAATTATGGGTTCAGACGCCACACTCGAAAAAGCCCTTTATAAGGCTTTTGAAGCAAGTTACCAGCATTTAGAAGAATTTGGGAACATCGTCTTCACTATTGCAGATGAAGATAAGGAAGAGGCCCTTGCTCTTGCAAAACGGTTCTACGAATTGGGTTATGGTCTATTTGCGACAGTTGGTACTTCAGACTATCTTATTGAGAATGGCTTACCTGTTACGCTCATTGGAAAATTAGGAGATCCTGAAAATCAAGATATTCCTAGTCTCGTTCGAGCTGGGAAAGTCCAAGCTATTATTAACACAGTTGGTAAAAAGCGTGTAGCAGATAGTGCTGGACAAGTGATTCGTAGTTCTGCTATCGAAGGAGGAATTCCTCTCTTTACAGCTCTTGATACTGCTGAAGCCATGGTTAAAGTTCTAGAAAGCCGTAGCTTCATGACACAGGCGATTTAATAGGACCTAAAAACAGGATGAATGTTGAGTTCATTCTGTTTTTTGAGTATACTAGATACAGTATGAAAGTAATAATCACTACGAGTCTGAGGATGGACGATAATCTTGTTGCAAAGGCGAAACAGCTGGCTAAGGATTTAGGTATAGAATACTTGAAAAGAAACAAGCGGTCCGTTTCGTCGTTATTAAAGGAAGTAGAAAAGGTGCTTGTGCTCTATCAAAATAAGCTTGTTTTAGAGCAGAGAAATGGTCAAACCTTCTTTTTCCACCCTGACACAGCGATGTTGCGAATAAAAGCAGGACATGATCCGCTATTAGATCTAATTGGGCCATCAAAGAAAACGATTTTAGATTGTACCATGGGACTAGCTTCTGATAGTATCGTATTAGCTAGTGCAGGTCATCAGGTGACATCCTTGGAGAGTTCACGGCTTATTCATTTTATTGTTAGTCGTGGTTTACAGGATTTCAACAGTAGTAATGTGCTGGTGGATTGTGCTATGCGATCCATTCAAACCAAATGGATAGATAGTTTGACCTATCTGAAAGAACAAATAGATAACTCTGTTGATGTCATTTACTTTGATCCCATGTTTTCAGAAGAAATCAAGGAATCAAACAATCTTTCTGGTTTAGTGCAGATGGCTGACGGAAGTCGATTGTCAAAAGAGTTGCTTCTTGAGGCAAAACGGGTTGCAAGGGAAAAAATTCTTGTCAAGGCTCATTTCAGAGATAGTGTTTTTGAAGAATTTGGCTTTAAACGTCATGTAAGACCCAATCAAAAATTTCATTATGGAGAAATTCATTTGAAGGAGTGAGAACAGAATGAAAATATTAGTAACTGGTTTTGATCCATTTGGAGGTGAGTCTATCAATCCTGCACTGGAGGTCATTAAATCTTTACCAAAGCAGATTGCAGGCGCAGAGATTCTTCTTGAGGAGATTCCAACTGTTTTTTATCAAGCCGCAAGTGTTCTTGAAAAAGCTATGGCTAAGTATGCACCAGATAATGTGCTATGTATTGGACAGGCTGGCGGAAGAATGGAATTAACACCTGAGCGTGTAGCCATTAATCAAGACGATGCTCGCATTCCGGATAATTTAGGACAACAACCAATTGACACCATGATTCGCGAAGATGGGCAACCTGCTTATTTTTCAACTTTACCCATCAAAGCAATGGTTGAAGCCATTCGTGCAGCAGGTCTTCCAGCCTCTGTTTCTAATACAGCAGGGACCTTCGTTTGCAACCATCTCATGTACCAAGCTCTTTACTTAGCGGAGAAACAATTTCCAAAGACTAAGGCTGGCTTTCTTCATATTCCGTTTCTACCGGAACAGGTTCTTGACAAACCAGGCTTTGCCTCTATGTCTCTAGCCGATATTGTTAGAGGAGTTGAAGCAGCCATTGGAGCAATGGTTGCATTTAGAGACAAAGAGGATGTGAAGAACGTTGGAGGTGCAACACATTGATGGGGGATTGTATGGAAGCTAGGAAACGTGTCAAGGAGATGGAAAATTTTTTTATATGCATCTGGAGATGAACAAGTCCCTTGCTGATAGTGTTACCCAGCTCAATCAGGCACAATCAAGTTATTTACGGTTACTAGATTATTATCAAAGCCAGACCTATATGGAAGATCTTAATTTATCCAATATGGGTTGTTTTGATGTTATTCCTTGCGGTGTATTGAGTGAAGATGGATTCTATAATTTGCTTTTTGACCGCTCGAATTTAGCAAGTCAACTAAGAGAACTATCGGATATGCTGGAGCAATAAAATTTTTAAAAAGTGTCAAGTTTTTTTCTTGACACCCTATCAAAGTGTGTTATAATAGAACATGTGCTAAATAGCTCTGCTATTTCACCGAATAATAAAAATTAAAAGAAAAGAGACATTAAAAAATGGCAGTAAAAATCCGTTTAACTCGTATGGGTTCTAAAAAGAAACCATTCTACCGTATTAACGTTGCAGACTCACGTGCACCACGTGATGGTCGTTTCATTGAAACAGTTGGTACTTACAACCCACTTTTGGCTGAAAACTCAGTAACTCTTAAAGAAGAACGTGTACTTGAGTGGTTGGCAAAAGGTGCACAACCATCTGACACTGTTCGTGCTCTTCTTTCAAACGCTGGCGTATTGAAAAAATTCCACGAACAAAAATTCTCTAAATAAGAACAGTAAGCGAGAACACTTATGGACATGATTGAAAATCTCATTATTGCGATTGTGAAGCCTTTGATTTCACAGCCTGAAAACTTGACGATTAAAATCGTTGATACACCTGAATTCTTAGAATACCATTTGGATTTAGAACAATCGGACATCGGCCGTGTCATCGGTAAAAAAGGACGTACCATTTCTGCAATCAGAACGATTGTTTATTCTGTCCCTACAAGTGATAAAAAAGTTCGTTTAGTGATCGACGAGAAAGAATAGAAAGTCACCTTTTGGTGGCTTTTAAATTTTCAGTCAGGGGCCTTGCCCCTTTTAACATATAGAAAGGATGAAAAGATGAATCTGATTTGGACTTATTTGAAAAAATATCCAAAATGGTTAGCATTAGATTTGTTGGGAGCTATTTTATTTGTTGTAGTAAACTTAGGCTTGCCTACATTTTTGGCAAGGATGATTGACCAAGGTATTACCAAAAATGATGCCAGTCAGCTCTATTTCTGGGCTGGGATGATGGGGTTTGTTGTCTTATTAGGAATTGCTGGTCGGGTGATTTTGACTTATGCAGCTGGTAAGTTAACGACAACTATCGTAAAAGATATTCGGAATGATATGTATGAGAAAATTCAAGACTATTCTCATCATGAATACGAGCAAATTGGTGTTTCTTCCCTAGTTGCCCGTATGACAAATGATGCCTTTGTTTTGATGCAATTCTCTGAGATGGTTTTGAAATTGGGAATTATTACTCCGCTGATGATGGTAGCCAGCGTTGTGATGACCTTGGTTACGAGTCCAAGTTTAGCATGGACAGTGGCGGTCGCTATTCCCTTCCTTATTTTCGTTATCTATTATGTTGCGACTAAAACACGTCCCTTATCTGAAAAACAACAAAAACAGTTGGATACCATTAACCAGTATGTTCGTGAGAACTTAATGGGACTTCGTGTCATTCGTGCATTTACGCGCGAGGAGTTTCAGGAAGAGCGTTTTTCAGATGTCAATGAACAATATACAGAAACATCTAAAAAACTTTTCAACCTTACTGGGTTGACGGAGCCCTTGTTTGTGCAGATTATCATTGCTATGATCGTGGCAATCATTTGGTTTGCTTTGACTCCTCTACAGGAGGGCAGTTTACAAATTGGGGATTTGGTAGCCTTTATCGAATATAGTTTCCATGCACTTTTCTCTTTCTTGCTCTTTGCTAACTTGTTTAACATGTATCCACGTATGTCGGTATCGAGTCATCGGATTCAGGAAGTCTTGGATATGCCCATTTCCATTTCTAAGAATGAAGATGGCATAACTGAGACTGATTCACGTGGTTATTTGGAATTTGAAAATGTGACCTTTGCTTATCCAGGGGAAACGGAGTCCCCTGTTCTACACAATATTTCATTTAAGGCTAAGCCCGGTGAAACCATTGCCTTTATTGGTTCAACAGGTTCTGGCAAGTCTTCCTTGGTCAACTTGATTCCACGTTTCTATGATGTGACACTTGGTCGTATCTTGGTGGACGGTGTGGATGTCAGACGTTACAATCTAAAAGCACTTCGTAGTAAGATTGGTTTTATTCCGCAGGAAGCTCTGCTATTTACCGGAACTATCGCGGAAAACTTAAAGTACGGTAAGGTAGATGCTAGTCTTATGGAGCTTCACGAAGCGACGGATGTGGCTCAAGCTAAAGAATTTATAGAGAGCAAGGAAGAGAAATTTGACACCCACCTTGCTGAGGGCGGAAGCAATTTGTCTGGTGGGCAGAAACAACGTCTTTCGATTGCGCGTGCTATTGTGAAGAAGCCGGATATTTACATTTTTGATGATTCCTTCTCAGCATTGGATTATAAGACGGATGCAATTTTGCGGAGTCGTTTGAAGGAAGTAACGGAAAATGCGACAGTGCTGATTGTGGCCCAACGTGTTGGAACCATTATGGATGCAGACCAAATCATTGTACTGAATGAAGGTGAAATTGTTGGTCGCGGAACCCACAATGAATTGATGGAGAACAACGAGATTTATCGTGAAATCGCGACTTCTCAGCTCAACCGTCAATCTTTGACAGAAGAATAGGAGGAATTATGAAGAATAGATCAGTATTTATCCGTGTTTGGGACTATTTACGTCATTATAAATCTTCAGTATTTTTGGCTGTTTTTCTAAAAACCATTAGCGCAGTGATGAATGCCCTGGAACCCTTCGTTTTAGGACTGATTATTACAGAATTGACTAGAAATCTGTTAGATATAGCAAATGGAGTAGAAGGTGCCCATATCAATGCTTCCTATATTGCCATCATGCTTGCGCTCTATGCCCTTCGTGCCCTTATGTATGAAATCGGCGCCTATGGTTCTACCTATTTCATGACTAAGGCGGTACAGGGAGCAACCAAAGAACTGCGTCAGGATTTGAGTCACAAGATTAACAAAATTCCCATTTCCTATTTCGATAAACACCAGTATGGTGACCTATTAGGTCGATTTACAAGTGATGTGGAGACAGTCTCAAATGCCTTGCAACAAAGTTTTCTTCAGCTCGTGAATGCTGTACTAACCCTTTTTTTAGCCATGTTTATGTGTTTTTGGTTGGATATATCTTTGGCTCTCGTAGTCGCAACCTTGGTTCCAGTGACCTATTTGGGTTCCAAGTTTGTCATGGGCAAGTCCCAGCCCTACTTTAAACAACAGGCGGATGCATTGGGACGATTGAACGGTTTTGTGCAGGAAAATCTAACAGGTTTTAACGTCCTCAAACTCTATGGACGAGAGGAAATCTCTACAGAAGAATTTCGCCAGATTACCGCAGATTTGCAGGAAGTCGGCTTTAAAGCCAGTTTCGTATCAGGTTTACTTATGCCTTTAGTCCACGGTTTTTCTAATATTGCCTATGTCGTCGTAGCCTTACTTGCTGGTTTGAAAGTCCTAGCAGGTAAACTAACGGTTGGTAACATGCAGGCCTTCGTCCAATACGTTTGGCAGATTTCTCAGCCTGTCCAAACCTTGACCCAGTTGGCTCCTCAGTTACAGTCTGCCAAATCTTCCCTTGAACGCATCTTTTCAGTCTTAGATGAGCCTGACGAAGAAGACGCCAATGCGCTGGAGTTGACAGCTACTCTGACCGGACAAGTTAGCTTTGAACAGGTCGAATTTGGCTATTCAGAAGACAAGCCACTTATCCGTAACTTTAATCTTGAAGTTAAACCGGGTGAAATGGTAGCTATCGTTGGACCAACGGGGGCTGGTAAGACAACCCTCATCAACTTACTCATGCGTTTCTATGATGTCACATCCGGTGCTATCAAGGTGGATGGTCAGGATATTCGTAATATTTCTCGTCAATCCTACCGTAGTCAATTTGGTATGGTCTTGCAGGATGCTTGGCTTTACGAAGGGACGATTAAGGAAAACTTACGTTTTGGGCGTCTGGATGCGACGGATGAGGAAATTGTGGAGGCTGCTAAAGCCGCCAACGTTGACCATTTTATTCGTACCCTACCTGGCGGTTATAATATGGAAATGAACCAGGAATCCAGCAATATTTCCCAAGGTCAGAAACAGCTTTTGACCATTGCGCGTGCCTTGTTGGCGGACCCAGCCATTCTTATCCTTGATGAAGCGACTTCTTCAGTTGATACTCGCTTGGAACTTTTAATTCAAAAGGCTATGAAACGATTGATGAAGGGGCGGACAAGTTTCGTCATCGCCCATCGCTTATCAACTATTCAGGAAGCTGATAAGATTTTGGTCTTGAAAGATGGGCAGATTATCGAACAAGGTAATCATGAAAGTCTTTTGGCTGACAAAGGTTTCTATTATAACCTCTATCAAAGCCAGTTCAGCCAGTCTAAATAGGGGATAATAGTGTACAGTGAAAAGTATCGATTCAATTGGTACTTTTTCTAAACCTTGTGCATTCTTCCGCTACATGTTAAAATAAATGGATAGAAATACAAAGGAAGTTATCATGAATTATTTTAATGTCGGTAAAATTGTTAATACTCAAGGTTTACAAGGAGAAATGCGGGTTTTATCAGTAACAGATTTCGCGGAGGAACGGTTTAAAAAAGGTTCAGTCCTAGCACTTTTCGATGAAAAAGACCAATTTGTTATGGATGTGGAAATTGCTAATCATCGCAAGGCAAAGAATTTTGATATTATCAAGTTTAAGGGAATGAACTTTATTAATGATATTGAAAAATATAAAGGGTACAGTTTAAAAATCGCTGAAGAAAAACTGACAGATCTTGAAGATGGTGAATTTTACTATCATGAAGTTATTGGTTTAGATGTCTATGAAAATGATCAAGTTATTGGTCAAATAAAGGAAATTCTTCAGCCAGGTGCCAATGATGTTTGGGTGGTTAAGCGAAAAGGCAAGAAAGATTTGCTTTTACCATATATCCCACCAGTTGTGTTGAATATTGATATTCCAAACAATCGTGTAGATGTCGAATTACTTGAGGGTTTGGACGATGAGAATTGATATTTTAACGCTGTTTCCTGAGATGTTTGCCCCGTTAGAGCACTCAATTGTCGGAAAGGCGAGAGAGAAAGGAATTCTCGAAGTAAACTACCATAATTTTCGAGAAAAAGCAGAGAAAGCGCGACATGTTGATGATGAGCCGTATGGTGGCGGGCAAGGGATGCTATTAAGGGCTCAACCAATTTTTGATACAATGGATGCGATTGAAAAGACAAATCCTCGCGTTATTTTATTGGATCCTGCTGGTCGGACATTTAATCAAACCTATGCAGAAGAATTATCAAAAGAAGACCAGTTAATTTTTATCTGTGGGCATTACGAGGGCTATGATGAGCGTATCAAGACACTAGTCACCGATGAAATTTCACTAGGTGATTATGTCTTGACAGGTGGAGAATTGGCGGCGATGACCATGATAGATGCGACTGTTCGTCTCATACCAGAGGTCATTGGGAAAGAAGCCAGTCATACAGATGATAGTTTCTCTTCTGGTTTATTGGAATACCCACAATATACTCGTCCCTATGAATATCGTGGCATGGTCGTACCTGATGTGTTGATGAGTGGTCATCATGAAAATATTCGGAAGTGGCGACTGGAACAAAGTATTAGAAAAACCTATGATCGACGTCCAGATTTACTAGCTTGCTATGAATTATCGGATGAAGAACGCTTCATTTTGGATAAGATCATAGCAGAACAATAATTAGATGAGTTCAAATGAGATGCCTAAATGGGTATCTCTATTTTTTTCAGAAAATGTGTATCATCAGCAATTACAAAAAGAAAAAACCAAACCCCTTTGAAAGGACATGGTTTGAAAAAAGTATGGTATCTATCAGTGGATATTATGGTGTTATTTCATTTAGGAGTCCTTCTGCACTTGTAGTTGGAAGAACGCGAACACGATTAAGACTTAATAAGCCATCCGCTAGACTAGCTAAGCCATTATTTGTAGTTAAACCTAATTTATAACCGGCTTGCTCACTGATGTTTAGGGTATCTTGTGAGTAGCTACCAGATGGATAAGCTACTGCAATAGTCTCTTGATTAAGTTGGCTATCTAAATAATTTTTGGATTGGATCAATTCGCTCATCTGATCATCAGTGCTGCTTACCTCTAAGTCAGGATGATTGACTGTATGTCCTTGGAAAGACATCCCATTTGCTTGCATCTCTTTCATCTGATCAAGGGTTAAATATCCTTCAATTCCATTTTCGGTAAAACCAGTTATTACATTGTTTGTCGCCTTCATGTGGTATTTCACCAAAAGAGGATAGGCATAAGAATAAAAATCCCAAATGCTATCATCAAAGGTTAACCAAACGACCTTTTTGTCCTGTGGAAGAACATTTTCAGTTAGAACTTTATAGGCATCTTCCGGTGTAAGAGTGTAGTAGCCATTTTCTTCTAAAACTTGCAAATGACTTTCAAAAATTGCTGGTGAGACGATTAAGTTGGCATTTGCTTCCTCTTCAGGAGCCATTTCGTGAATCGCATGGTACATGAGAATCGGTATTTGGACAGGCTCATCCACTTTAACCCAGTTTACAGAACTTGTTTGGGTTGATGAATTGGAATCAGCTGTAGTAGTATTTTGAGTAGATGCTTGACTGCTTGATTGGCTAGAAACAGTAGTCTGTGAAGCATTTGAAGAGCGAGGAATCAAGGTGGGAAGTAGAAGATAAATCAAACTTAGTACAAGAATTGTAAGAAGAGAGAGAAAAATATAATGAATATATTTCTTGGATGGTTTAGGTTGTTTTCTACGTCTACGTGACATGATTGTTCTCCTTTGAGTCTAGATAAATTAATTATATCAAATTATTTGGAAAATTATCAGAATATTTGGTATAATAGTCGAAATACATTTAAATAAGGAGAGAACATGGCTATCAAGGTAGGATTATTAGGATTCGGTACAGTAGCAAGTGGTGTACCATTTCTATTGAAAGAAAATAAAGAAAAAATTGAAAAAGCTGCTGGGGATTCGATTGAAATTGATAAGGTATTGGTAAAAGATGAGGCTGAAAAAGAACGTTTGGTAGCTGCTGGTCACCAATTTCATTTTGTGACCAATATTGATGATATTTTAGATGATGCAGAGATTGCTCTTGTTGTAGAATTGATGGGGCGAATTGAACCGGCAAAAACATTTATCATTCGTGCCTTAGAAGCTGGCAAACATGTTGTAACAGCTAACAAAGATTTATTGGCCGTTCATGGTACAGAGTTGCGTTTACTTGCTGAAGAGAAAGGGTTAGCACTTTATTATGAGGCAGCAGTAGCTGGGGGCATTCCTATCTTGCGTACGCTTGTGAATTCATTTTCTGCGGATAAAATTACCCGCATTTTGGGTGTCTTAAATGGTACATCAAACTTTATGCTGACCAAAATGGTAGATGAAGGTTGGACATATGAGAAAGCATTGGAAACAGCCCAAGAGTTGGGTTATGCTGAGTCTGATCCAACAAATGACGTAGAAGGAATTGATGCTGCCTATAAAGCAGTTATCTTGAGTCAGTTTGGTTTTGGGATGACCGTTGATTTTGATGATGTAGGACATAAAGGAATTACCACTATCACCCCTGAAGATGTTGCGGTAGCTCAAGAGCTGGGGTATGTCATCAAACTGGTAGGGGATGTTCGAGAAACAGCTTCAGGAATAGCTGCTGAAGTCTCACCAACCTTTTTGCCTAAGAACCATCCGTTAGCAAGTGTGAATGGAGTAATGAATGCGGTCTTTGTTGAGTCTATCGGTATTGGCCAATCCATGTATTATGGGCCAGGTGCGGGGCAAAAGCCAACTGCAACCAGTGTGACCGCTGATATCATTCGAATTGTACGCAGGATGAAAGATAAAACTGTAGGTAAACCATTTAATGAATATTCTCGCCCTCTTCAATTAGCTATACCAGAAGATGTGACAAGCGAATACTATTTCTCAATTCTGACTTCAGACACAAGTGGAAAAATGTTACGAATTGCAGAGATCTTCCATTCTGAGGGGATTTCATTTAAACAAATCCTACAAAAAGGTACAAAGGACGACACTGCTCGCCTTGTAATTGTTACACATGCGATGAACAAAACACAGTTGGAGCAGGTAACTAGAAAATTAGCAGAAGCGACTGATTTCACACTCGTTAACACCTTTAAGGTTTTGGGGGAATAGTCTATGAAAATTATTGTTCCAGCGACATCAGCAAATATTGGACCAGGGTTTGATTCTGTTGGTGTAGCACTCTCAAAATATCTTGCGGTTGAAGTTCTAGAACATACTAATGAGTGGATTGTTGAGCATCAATTAGAACATGTTCCCTCTGATCAAAATAATTTACTCATCCGGACTGCCCTGACAGTTGCAAAACATATACAACCACATCGTTTAAAAATGGAAAGCGATATTCCCTTAGCTCGTGGCTTAGGTTCATCTAGTTCAGTCATTGTTGCAGGTATCGAACTGGCCAATCAGTTAGGGAAACTTAACCTGAGCCAAGATGAAAAGTTGCAATTGGCTACAAAGATTGAAGGACATCCAGATAATGTAGCTCCAGCTATTTATGGAAATTTGGTCATTTCAAGCTATGTCAACAAAAAAGTTCAAGCAGTTGTAACTGATTTTCCACCAACAAGTTTTGTTGCGTTTATTCCAAATTATCCTCTTCGTACAAGTGAAAGTAGAGGTGTTCTTCCTACACAAATGGGCTATAAAAAGGCGGTTGCTGCTAGTTCGATTGCTAACGTTGCAATTGCAAGCCTTATGTCAGGAGATATTGAAAAAGCGGGTCAACTGATTCAGTTAGATATGTTTCATGAACCCTATCGGCAACTACTTGTTAAAGAGTTTTGTCCGATTAAGCAGTTAGCGCAAGAAATTGGCGCTTATGCAACCTATCTCTCTGGAGCTGGACCGACCGTGATGGTATTGGCACCTGCTGAGAAAGAAGCTGAACTTATTGCGGCGATTGAAGCTCTGCAACTAGATGGCTCTGTCCATTCCCTAACAGTTGATACAAAGGGAATTCAAGTTATTTTATAAATGAAAGTCCAGTTATGGGCTTTTTTTATTTAAAGCTTCAATTTAATATATTTTATTTTCTATTCGTTTTTTATCCGAATTTTTGGTATAATATTCTCCGTATATAACTTGGAAAAGAGAAGGATATGAAAAATAAAATAAGAGTTGAACTTGAAGGCATCGATATCCGTTTTGATGAGCCTTTGAAAGAGTACACATACACAAATGTCGGCGGAGCAGTTGATTATTTAGTATTTCCTCGTAACCGTTATGAAATTGTTCGTGTCATTGAATTTGCGAAACGTGAAGGGATTCCCTGGCAAGTGCTTGGAAATTCAAGTAATGTCATCGTTCGTGATGGTGGTATTCGTGGTTTTGTTATCCGAATGGATAAATTAAATACGGTAACTGTTTCTGGCTATACTATCGAAGCAGAGGCTGGAGCTAACTTGATTGAGACAACTAGAGTTGCGCTATTTCATTCACTGACCGGTTTCGAGTTTGCTTGTGGAATACCTGGTAGCATCGGTGGAGCTGTCTATATGAATGCTGGCGCTTATAGTGGCGAAGTATCGCATATTTTAGTATCTGCACAAATTTTGACGCCTGCTGGCTATGTAGAAACATTAGATAATCGTGAATTACGCTTTGGCTATCGTTCTTCTATTTTACAGGAAAATGGCGCAATTGTTTTATCTGCAAAATTTGCTCTTCGTCCTGGTAATTACACAGTTATCGAGCAAGAAATGGCCCGTCTGACCCATTTGCGTGAGTTAAAACAACCATTGGAATTACCATCATGTGGTTCTGTCTTTAAACGGCCACTTGGCCATTTTGCTGGTCAACTGATAATGGAAGCAGGCTTAAAAGGCTATCGCATTGGTGGTGTAGAAGTTTCTCAAAAACATGCAGGTTTTATGGTAAACGTTGAAAATGGGACTGCAAATGATTATGAAAGTCTCATTAAACATGTCATTGAAACTGTAGAAAAATCTTCAGGCATTACCTTAGAGCGTGAAGTACGTATTATTGGCGACCCTGCCGAAACTCTTTAGCCAATTGGCTACTGTATAAAGAAGGAATTTATGTGAATTGAAAAAGCCGATTATTGAATTTAAACATGTATCTAAAGTTTTTGAAGATAGTGGAACAACTGTTTTAAAGGATATTAGTTTTGAATTAGAGGAGGGCAAATTTTACACTTTGTTAGGCGCCTCTGGTTCTGGAAAATCAACTATTTTGAATATTATCGCTGGCTTATTGGATGCAAGCTCTGGCGATATTTATTTGGATGGCCAACGGATAAATGATGTGCCAACCAACAAGCGTGATGTCCATACCGTTTTTCAGTCTTATGCCCTTTTCCCTCATATGACTGTCTTTGAAAATGTGGCTTTTCCTCTAAAATTGCGTAAGGTAGATAAGTCAGAAATTGAAGCTCGTGTGACAGAAGCCTTACAAATGGTTCGCCTCTCTGGCTATGAGAAACGTTCCATTCAGAAATTGTCTGGTGGACAACGGCAGCGTGTTGCAATCGCGCGTGCCATTATCAATCAACCACGCGTTGTCTTGCTGGATGAACCCTTATCTGCCTTAGACTTAAAACTTCGGACTGAAATGCAGTATGAATTGCGTGAGTTGCAACAGCGCCTTGGAATCACCTTCGTTTTCGTAACGCATGATCAAGAAGAAGCATTGGCCATGAGCGATTGGATTTTTGTCATGAATGAGGGTGAGATTGTCCAATCTGGAACACCTGTAGATATCTATGATGAGCCAATTAACCATTTTGTTGCAACCTTTATCGGTGAGTCCAACATTCTTCCCGGGCGTATGATTGAAGACTATCTTGTAGAATTCAATGGCAAACGGTTTGAAGCTGTTGACGGTGGTATGCGACCAAATGAGGAAGTTAAGGTAGTCATTCGCCCAGAGGATTTACGAATTACCTTACCTGAAGAAGGAAAACTACAGGTTAAAGTCGATACACAGCTCTTCCGTGGTGTTCACTACGAAATTATAGCCTACGATGATTTGGGCAACGAATGGATGATTCATTCCACTCGTAAAGCCATTGTGGGTGAGGTGATTGGTCTCAGTTTTGAGCCAGAAGATATTCATATTATGCGCCTCAATGAAACTGAAGAAGAATTTGATGCCCGTATCGAAGAGTATGTTGAGGTGGATGAAGTGGAAGATGGTTTGATTAATGCCATCGAGGAGGAACGCAATGAAGAAAACCTCTAGGCTCTTTGCAATTCCTTATGCCTTATGGGTCTTTCTCTTTGTACTAGCACCCGTTGCTTTGATTATCTTTAAATCTTTCTTTGATATTCATGGCAATTTCACTTTGGCTAACTATCAAACCTATTTTAATTCACCAAATATTACCTATCTGCGAATGAGTTTCAACTCCATTTTTTACGCAGGTATTATTACTTTGGTCACACTTTTGGTATCCTATACGACTGCCTATTTCTTGACCAAGCTCAAGCATCGACAACTCTGGCTCATGTTGATTATCTTGCCAACCTGGGTAAATCTTTTGCTGAAAGCCTATGCTTTTATAGGTATTTTCGGTCAACATGGTTCCATTAATCAATTTTTAGAGTTTCTGGGGTTAGGGACTCAACAAATTCTCTTTACAGATTTCTCCTTTATTGCTGTTGCAGCCTATATTGAGATTCCATTTATGATTTTGCCAATCTTTAACGCTTTGGATGACTTGGATAAGAATCTTATCAACGCTAGTCGTGATTTGGGTGCAACTTCTTGGCAAACCTTTTCAAAGGTTATTTTTCCTCTCTCTATGAATGGCGTCCGTTCTGGGGTACAGGCTGTTTTCATTCCAAGTTTAAGCCTCTTTATGTTGACTCGTTTGATTGGAGGTAACCGAGTGATTACTTTGGGTACTGCCATCGAGCAGCATTTCCTCACAACACAAAACTGGGGAATGGGTTCAACCATTGGTGTGGTCTTGATTTTAGCCATGCTCTTGATTATGTGGATGACGAAAGAGAGGAAGAAATAATGAAGAAATTTGCAAATGTCTACTTAACCATTGCCTTCCTCGTGCTTTATTTACCCATTTTTTATCTCATTTTCTATTCCTTTAATGCTGGAGGAGATATGAATGGTTTTACTGGCTTTACCTTGGAGCATTTTTCTTCGATGCTTGGTGACAGCCGACTGATGCTGATTTTAGCTCAGACATTCTTACTTGCTTTCTTAAGTTCTTTGATTGCAACCATTATAGGGACATTTGGAGCAATTTATATTTATCAGGCAAAACTTCGTTTTCAAAATGCCCTCTTGTCTATCAATAATATCTTGATGGTGGCACCTGACGTTATGATTGGGGCAAGTTTCTTGATTCTCTTTACCATGATTGGATTTCAATTGGGGTTTGTTTCTGTTTTACTCAGTCACATTGCCTTTTCGATTCCAATCGTCGTCTTGATGGTTTTACCCCGTTTGAAAGAAATGAACGCGGACATGATTTCAGCTGCATATGATTTGGGCGCAACTCAGCCACAAATGCTGAAAGAAATTATGTTGCCTTATCTGACGCCGGCAATTATCGCGGGTTATTTCATGGCTTTTACTTACTCTTTGGATGACTTTGCTGTAACCTTTTTCGTAACAGGAAATGGCTATTCAAATCTTTCGGTTGAAATCTACTCAAGGGCTCGACAAGGTATTTCTTTGGAAATCAATGCCTTGTCAGCGGTTGTGTTCCTTTTCTCTATCTTGTTGGTAGTGGGTTATTATTTCCTTTCACGTGAAAAGGAGGCCAACTAATGAAACGACTGTATTCATTTTTTGTAGGTATTGTAGCTATTATTCTTATTTTATGGGGAATCAGCTACAAGTTAGAAGATGATTCGACACAAGGAACGATAGATAAATTGGTTATCTATAATTGGGGCGATTATATTGATCCTGAATTACTAGATGAATTTACTGCCGAGACAGGAATTCAGGTTGATTATCAGACTTTTGATTCCAATGAGTCCATGTACACAAAGATCAAGCAGGGTGGAACAATTTACGATTTAGCAGTTCCATCAGAATATATGATTTCCAAAATGACGGAAGAAAATATGCTGGTTAAGCTCGATAAGTCTAAAATTGAAGGTTTGGAGAACATTGACCCTCAATTTATGGGATTGAGCTTTGATAAGAATAATGACTATTCTATCCCCTACTTCTGGGGAACCTTGGGGATTGTGTACAACGATACTATGGTTGAAAATCCTCCTCAAGAGTGGGAAGACCTATGGTCCGACGAATACCGTGACAACATCATGTTAATTGATGGCGTGCGTGAGGTTATGGGCTTTGGTCTACAATCTCTAGGTTATAGTCTGAATTCTAAAAATCTTGTAGAGATTGAAGAAGCAGCTGAACATCTCTACAACCTGACACCAAATATCAAGGCTATTGTTGCTGACGAAATAAAGGGCTATATGATACAAGATGCAGCAGCCATTGCGGTGTCTTTCTCAGGTGAAGCCAGTGAAATGTTGGATGGAAATGAACATCTTCACTATGTCGTGCCATCGAAAGGATCGAATCTTTGGTTTGATAACATGGTAATTCCCAAATCAGCTAAAAACATTGATGGCGCCTATGCTTTTATGAGTTTCATGCTTCGTCCTGAAAATGCATTGCGTAATGCAGAATACGTGGGTTATTCCACTCCAATTCCTGCAGCCAAGGCTATGTTGGATGAAGAAACACAAAGTGATGAAGCTTTCTATCCTTCTGAGGAAACGATGAAGCAGATGGAAGTTTATGATAATTTAGGAAAAGAACTACTTGGTACTTACAATGATTTGTACCTCCAATTTAAAATGTATCGTAAATAATTTGATTGGACAGGTAGCAACATAAATATAAGAATGGGAGTGAGGTTCTTTACTAAGTACTTATTGCTCCCATTTTTTGGGCGTGTATACTATAGAAATAATGGAAAGGAAATTCCAATGGAAAATCACCGGAAAGAAGTTAGTTTTATTTCGCAATCAATCCTCTATTCGGTTCTGCGTGGTAGTATAGTTGGTATTGCTGCTGGTTTAGTGGTTGTTGTATTTCGCTTAGCCATTAAAAAACTATTTGGTGTTTTTTCACACCTCTATCCTCTGGCAATAGACAATCCAATCTATTTACTTCTTATTGGAGGGCTTTATCTGGTTATAGCTTTACTTGTTGGCCACTTGATTAAGTACGAACCCAATGCAAAAGGTTCCGGAATTCCTCAAGTTGAAGCGGAACTAAAAGGATTGATGGATTTAAGTTGGTGGTCAATTCTTTGGAAAAAATTTATCGGTGGCGTTTTATCTATTGCATCGGGCTTAATGCTGGGTCGAGAAGGTCCCAGTATTCAACTAGGTGCTGTAACAGCTAAAGGTGTATCAGTTCTTCTTAAATCCAGTGAAAAGGTGTATCAGTTCTTCTTAAATCCAGTGAAATGGAAAGAAGGAGTTTAATTGCTAGTGGTGCCGCGGCTGGTTTGGCAGCGGCTTTCAATGCCCCAATAGCTGGACTTTTATTTGTTGTAGAGGAAGTCTATCATCAGTTTTCGCGGCTGGTTTGGGTCTCAGCCTTAGCTGCTAGTATCACTGCAAACTTTATTTCCTTACATGTTTTTGGATTAACACCTGTTTTGCACATGCCGGAAGATTTGCAGCTACTATCTCTTGACCAATATTGGATCTATATCTTACTTGGCATTTTCCTTGGGTTTGCTGGATATGTATATGAAGTTGTTATCCTCAACATACAATTTTTCTTTACCATGCTTGCAAAAATCATTCCTCTACCAGCTCCGTATTATAGTGTATTTGCCTTTTTGTTCATCATGCCGATTGGTTATTATTTCCCAAATCTATTGGGTGGCGGGCATCATTTGATTTTAGAGCTTCCACATCTGGATCAAGGGCTACTGACATTAGCAATCTTGATTTTAATACGATTTGTATGGAGTATGATTTCTTATGGTTCTGGTTTACCAGAGGGAATCTTTTTGCCTATATTAACCTTGGGAAGTCTCCTTGGTCTATTTGTTGCACGGTTCTTCCTTGATATTGGTTTCATCAGTCAGGGCCAGATGCTATTGTTTATTGTATTGGGGATGGCAGGCTTCTTTTCAGCGATTTCCAAAGCCCCTTTAACTGCTATTATTCTTGTAACTGAAATGGTAGGAAGTTTGAATCAATTGATGGTCATTGGGTTGGTGGCTTTGAGTTCCTATGTGATAATGGACATCTTAGGTGGCGCGCCTGTCTACGAAGCGATGTTGGAAAAAATTCTGCCAGAAGAAGTAGAACAGCAAGAACATATGACCTTAATAGAGGTTGTTGTCAACGAAACTTTGGATCAAACCTTTGTAAGTGAGTTACGTTTGCCGGATTCATGCTTGATTACCAGCCAAATTCATCACGGAAAGTCTAGGATTGTGAAAGGAAACAGCCAACTTTTTATGGGTGATTCCTTGCTCGTTGCAGTTCCAATTTCACAAATTCATGCCGTTCGTAGGATATTTGAGGGAGATTAGCATTTTTTTAGATTGTCTTAACAAAGAGATGAGAAAAGTCCCAATATTATAATGTTTCTGTTGTCTGGTCAACTTTCTCAATTCTGGAATGATTACATCGGGAACAAAACTCCGAGGTAGCAGACCAATCCGCATTTATTTGGCAATCCAGTAAGCATCTTGCTTGTCAGTTTTCTGACCTGTAATGGCCTTCATGTGGGCTGGTTGAGCAAGTATTACCAGCATGCCAGACAGGTCACCAATAGACACCTGTGCTTTCCATACCAACAGCTTCCACATGAAATTGACTGAGAAAATCGTGGTAAGCACGTAGACCTTTAGTCGTTGTATCAAATGTAGCTAAGTAACACTTTGGACAAGTTGAGGGGAATACAAACGACAATGTCGACTTTATCTACACATGATTATCTATGACAATTCCTTCCTTCTTAAAATTAGAGAGCCTATCTACTGAATTTTAGTCATATTCTTGAGCGCATATTGTGGTTCTTATCAGTAGGGTGGAGTAGTTTTGTCATCATAATTAACATTAATAATGCACCAACAACAAGGCACTCATTAGGTATATAATCTTAGTGAGGGCTTTATGCTTATTTTCATTAAGGACGGAGCCATCATGAATGTCTTGCTCACTCCCTTTTTAGTGTGCATTATCTGTATCTATGGTTATAGATATTATTGATAGCTAGTTATAGTTTGAAGAAATAACTGAATTTTCAGAATATACTTGCGATGCCGACAATTTTATGTTTTAATATATTTATTGGTTTTGCCAATAATGAAGGAGAAAAACTAGGAGGAAAAGTTATGAAAAAGAAAGAAACTTTCTCACTCCGGAAGTATAAAATGTCTGTTCTTTGAACAGCTCCCTGTCAAGTGGACAATGAAATAATAAAAGATTAGGCGACGGCCTTGTTCCTCATTTCAAGAGGGGCAAGGCCGTTTTTGCGCTCTTGAAAACGTTGATGATTGTAAAAATAGATGTAGGCATCAATATCTGAAACTAGCTCCTCAAAAGTCATATATTTCTTCAAATCATAGCACTCCGTCTTAAAGTGCCCAAAGAAACTCTCAATTGGTGCATTGTCAATACACTTACCAACACGAGACATGGAGCGGGTCATCTGATACTGGGTAGTTAAACGGTAATAATCCTTCGAAGTATACTGCGAACCTCGGTCGCTGTGAATTAAAGGTGTCGCATTAGGATTAGCTTTTTGTGCTTTACGAAGTGTTTCCAATACCAATTCGTTATCATTAAATTGACCAACTACATAGGCGACAATTGAGCCGTCGTAAAGATCCTTAATAGCACTCAAATAGGCTTTACAGCTGAAACCGTACTTCAAGAAAGTCACATCTGTACACCATTTCTGATTTGGAGCAGTAGCTGTAAAATTACGATTGAGAATGTTGTCCTCTACATTGACAAAGCTAGTCTTAGTACAATAACCCTTGGCTCTTCTGATAATGGAACGTAGACCTAGAATGTGCATCAAGCGTCGAATCCGCTTCTTGTTGTAGTTTGTTTCAAGCTTGCGATTGACAAATAGCGTCATACGACGATAACCAAGAATACCATTATGTTGGCTATGAAGTTCCTTGATGACATTCATCAATCCTAAATTTTCCTGTTCAGAAGCTGTTTCCTGATGTTGTAACCACTTATAGTAGCCTGAGCGAGATACCTTTAGAATACGGCACAAGTGGCTGATAGAAGCCTCTTCCTGTTCATCCGCATATTCTTTAATCGCTTGGAAGGATTCCAAGCGGCGACCTAGTCTTACCATCGGTTTCGTCGCTTGATTTCTTCTAACTTTTTTAGCAGGCCGTTCTCCATTTCAAGATACTTAATCCGCTCTTCCTGTTGCTTGATTTTGAGGCGTAACTCTTCTTCTGGAGTCAGATTAGGCTTGCTTTCCAGGCCTTTCCCACGACGATCTAGGAGACCGTTAGAACCATCCTTCTCGAACTTTTTGACCCAAGAATAGACCTGTTGGTAGGAAACACCATACTTCTCAACAGCCCCTTGGTAATCTTTCTCGTGGGCAAGGGTAAAATTAACAATCTCAATCCGTTCTTCAAATGTTG